>CAZUXO010000265.1:0-4570 GCA_964624325.1 uncultured Dehalococcoidales bacterium | reverse complement strand
CAGACGCGAGGATATCTCGGCTTTCTCGCGCAGTTGCAGGCTTTCTGCTTCAGCTTGCTTGCGCTCCAGTTCACCCGCCGCCCGTATAGATACCAGCTTGAGCACTGATTCTGCCAGGCTTCGATTACCGATGGGTTTTTGTCCGATCAC
This sequence comes from uncultured Dehalococcoidales bacterium, assembly GCA_964624325.1. GTDB lineage: Bacteria > Chloroflexota > Dehalococcoidia > Dehalococcoidales > UBA1222 > SURF-27. The sequence continues at coordinate 4,420 of CAZUXO010000265.1, read as the reverse complement.
TGCGATAAGACCAATCGGTTTGCCATCGAAACTCCACAGGGTTGTCCCGATATAGCTTTCAGCCTTAAGATCCTGAAGTGCGGCGTCTTTGGGAAACAAACGGCTGGCATCTCTGGGGAAGCAGCAGATAGTCTTTCCCACCACATCACCGCAAGGGGTGTCCTTGAGAGCATATCTGACATTTGGCTCGTATGCTCCGCTGTTATAGATGGCCACCGTCTGCGCAGTCAACCCGTCCCCCTCAAGCCGGTCGATACAAACATTTTCCATGGCGAGGCTTTGGGCGAGGTATTTAGCCAGAGATTCAAAGAAGTCTTCTCCGGAACCAGGTAGGCCGCAATGCGAAAGGAAGGTCTGGGCTTCTTCTAACTGCTTGCGTTCGGTAATGTCCCTGTGGAAACATTGAATACAAGATTCTCCATCGATAGTTATCAGGCTCGCTGATACCTCCAGTGGAAATACATGCCCGTCCTTATGATAGTGTTCCACCTCGAACGTCAAGCGTTCCCCGTCTTTTAATCGTTTCATCCTTTCAGAAACTTGCTGGAAAGACTGTGGTGTATCCAGATCTTTCAAACCCATGTGCTGCATTTCTGTGATACTGTAACCGTGCATTCTGGCTAGCGATTCGTTGACCGAAAGCAGTTTGCCCTGAAAGATAAAACGAAAATGCCATCGTTTGCCCGGTCAAACAGGCTTCGATAGTGCTCTTCGGACTTATGGAGGATATCTTCAAGTCGCTTGTGTTCGGTGATATTTCTGGCATAATGAACTACTCCGGTTACTTCGTTATCATTATTCAGTATTGGAGCGCAGCATACTTCGAGATGAAGTGAAAGGGTCGGTTCGAAAAGCTCTCCTGTGTACGGTTTCCCAGTTTCCAAAACCTCGCATTGCGGGCAACCCACAACGGGTTCTGTGGTCCCGTGCACAATCTCGTAGCAGTGTTTCCCGATTAATTCAGCAGGTTGCTTGTTAAATACATTGGCATAGGCTTTATTCACCCTGATGATTCTATGGTCTTTGTCCTGGATCGAGACCAGGTCCGGAATGGCATCAAAGGTTTCCTGCCACTCCCTGGCTTTGTTCTCCAGTTTCTGCTCGAATTGCTTGCTCTCGGTAATATCTTGATGCATAAACACAAAACGTTCTGGATTTCCACCAAGAAAGCCTATAGGGAAAATGATCGCTCGTATCCAAACTGGGTGATCAGGTGCTTCAGGCGAAGAATCATGCGGGTTGTAATACATATCTGGGAAATACCCAGTTTCACCATCCTTAGCACGCATAATTATTTTTTCTAGATCTGGACTTTTACTCTTAAGGTCAGCAACGATTGAAAAGTCCGGGGGCGGTAATTGCCCAAAAAGCCTGGTAAAGGCTGGATTTCCGTTGATCGTGAAACCTTCTTTATCAACGATTTGAATTGAAATGGGATTGTTATCAATGATATCTTCCAACACTTTTTCGGCTTGCTTGCGCTCGGTGATGTTTTTAGATGAGCAGATTACTGAAACTACCTTTTTCCCAGAGCCGATAATCGGAGTAATGGAAGTTGTATAATACCGGATACCATCCGGGGTTTGAACTGGGTCTTCAATCACTTTGGTTTTTCCATTGTGACAGGCTTCTTTCACGGCTGCAAAGCGTTTATCAGCTTCTTCTTTGGGGAAGAACTCCCAGAGCGTCTTGCCAATGACGTCAACAACTGGCTTCCCAAAAGCATCGGCTAAAGCTCGATTGGCATACTTATACTGGCCTTCCGGGGTGAGAGAAAATACAGGGTCTGGTGATTCTTCGAGAAGGAGACGGTATTTCTCTTCGCTCTCTTTTAGCAGCTGTTCGGTATGTCTGCTGACCGCTCTTGATCTGGCGTCTTCTATCTCGCGTTCAACAGCGGCGGGAAGACGTGTGAGGTCATTTTTGGAAACATAGTCCTTGGCCCCCGATCTCATAGCCCGCACAGCTACCTCTTCACCGATAGCTCCCGACACAATAATAAAGGGGATATCGAGGTTGCTATCCTTGAGCACCTGCAGGGCCCGAAGTGAATCAAACTGCGGGAGGTTATGGTCGGAAATGATGACGTCCCAATGCTCGCGTTGCAGTGCCTCCCACATGCGGGGACCGTCTTCTACACGCTCGGAACTGACGTCGTAGCCGTTATTCTCGAGCTTTAAAACGACCAAATCAACGTCGGTGGCTGAGTCCTCGATGATCAGCAACTTTAACGGGATGCCCATTTTATCCTCACTTTACCGGGGGCGGTTCATTTAACACCAGCCAGTACAGGCCCAGGTTCTTTATAGCGTCGACAAACTGGTTGAAATCCACGGGTTTTTGGATGTAGCTGTTAGCGCCGAGTTTATAGCTGGTAATAATGTCCTGTTCGGCTTTGGAAGAAGTCAGGATTACCACAGGCAGAAGCCTGGTGCGCTCATTACTTCTAATTCGCCGCAGCACTTCCAACCCGTCCAGTTTAGGCAGTTTCAGGTCCAGAAGAACTACAGCTGGCAGATCTTTGATTGCGCCGGTCTTGCCGGTACCGAAAAGGATATCCAGCGCTTCCTGGCCATCCTCGACCACAATCATCTCGTTGGCCACATGGCTTTGTAACATAGCACGCTTCGTCAGCTCGATATCACTCGGATTGTCTTCCACCAATAATATTGCCTTGTGCTCCATATTCCCTCCCTATAATGTGAAATAAAATGTAGCGCCCTGGTTTACTTTCGCCTCAGCCCAAATCTCGCCACCGTGACGATGAACAATGCGCTGCACTGTCGCCAGTCCTATACCATGACCGGGGAATTCCGATATCTTGTGGAGCCGCTGGAATGTCCCGAACAGTTTACCAGCGTATTGCATGTCAAAACCAACTCCATTATCGCGCACGTAGTATACCCTTTTATTATCCGTCGCGGTTGATCCGAATTCAATACGGGATTGTTCGCGCGTGCCGCTGAATTTCCAGGCGTTGTCCAGTAAATTGGTCAGTGCTGATTCCAGCAACTTGGCATCGCCATTCACAATTATTCCGGGCTGAATCATTACCTCGACGTTGCGATGCGGGAACCGCTCCTTTAGCCCAGCCGATATTTTTTCAGCCATAGAGGATAAGTCTATCGCCTGCTTATTCATACCTGAATTGTTGATGCGCGAGAGTTGGAGTAAAGCATCAATCAATTCTCCGAGCTTTTGCGTTTCGCTTCTGACTCTTGCGAGGTATTGTTTTTCTTTATCGTTCAGTTTTTCACCGGCATCTTCAATCAAGGCCGCACTCCAGCCATCTATACCTCTAAGCGGAGCGCGCAGGTCATGGGAAACCGAGTATGAAAAGGCGTCAAGCTCTTTATTGGCGGCTAGCAGCGAGGCTGTGCGTTCAAGAACGCGAGCTTCAAGCTCAGCGTTGAGTTTGAGTATCTCACCTTCCGCCAGTTTGCGCTGGGTTATGTCCTGGATGATAGGGAGGAAATACATCGGCTGGCCCTGATTATTGCGGACGAGATTAATACAGATCTCGCCCCAGACGACCTTGCCATCCTTTCGCACATATCTTTTCTGTACGATAGAGGTCTTCATTTCACCTTTCACGATGGCACGCATGTCCGCCATGCCTATTGCAGAGTCCTCCGGAAGAGTGATGTCGGCGATGGTCTTCTGTTTCAGCTCATCTTCGCTGTATCCCAGGAAAGTGCAGAACGAAACGTTACAAGTCAGGAACCGCTTGTCCATACCAACCGTCGCTATACAAATAGGGGCCTCATCGATTGTGAGCTGCAGTTTTGCTTTATTCTCCCGCAGCGCCTCCTCCGTCCGCTTGCGCTCGGTTATGTCCTGAAAAAAGCCGGAGACTTTGCGGCGTGCCGAATCCACCTTTCCAATGGCATGAACGCAGCGAAGGTTGCCTTTCGCAGTGATTATTTCCAATTCCACATCAAACGGCTCGCCAGACTCTATGGCGCGCTGGACGGCCCGTTCGATAATCGGCCTCGAAACGGGTGTATAAAAGTTGACCCCTTCGGCAATGTTGATATTATGGGACAAATCTAACTCGTGAATCCTATACACCTCTTCTGTCCACGTTTGTTGCCGGGTATCAATATCGAACTCCCACCCACCGACCTTACCCAGGATTTGAGTGTCTTCCAGTAACCGTTGGCTCCTTTTCAGTGCCTCTTCAGACAGTTTGCGCTCGGTTATATCGATGATTGTCATGACGATATACATCACTTTGCCCGCACTGTTCCCCACCGGTATAGTTGTGTAATTGCCGACCCATCGGTAGCCACTCTTGACCTTGAGCAGATGGACCTCGAAGTCGGAAACATAATCGCCGCGGATGGCGCGCGACATCGGCCAACCCTCGAAGGGCATCATACGGCCATCTGGGTATCGTAGTTCCCACTCAACAGCGTAT
>CAZUXO010000264.1:0-8408 GCA_964624325.1 uncultured Dehalococcoidales bacterium | reverse complement strand
CGCTGGCGGCTGCTGAACGTGCTGCAAAAGAGGCTCAGGAAAAAGCAGAGGAAGCTTTGCGTAATGAGGAAAACCTGAGACAATTGATCAAACGAATCCTTGGATCTCGCGAACTTACTATGATCATCGTTTTAGTTTTTGTTGCAGCGGTTATTGCAGCCGTAGCCCTTAGCGCCGGTCTAACCTCGCTTATTCGGTAGTATCTTTTTCTTTAAGAGTTTAAAGAGGGCGGCTATTAGCCGCCCTCTTTAATTAAGTTCATATACTCGTCGAATAGACTGACACAGATGGTCGTGATTGACTACTAACGGACTGGGGTACACAGTGATATAATAGGCCAAATTCATTGGGTGGAGACAGTAATCAAGTTTTCGAAGGGGAAAGCCATGGATATAGCACTCCTATTGAAACAGATGGTGGATGAGAATGCATCCGATCTTCATCTAAAGGTTCCAAACCCGCCGGTTCTACGTATAAATGGCGTTTTGGTTGTGCAAGAAAAGCTAGGGCCGCTTAATGCTGGGGATATGCAGTCCATTTTAGAACAGGTCACATCTTCCGAGCAAAGGGATGTTTTTAATAACGAGCGCGAGTTGGATTTCGCCTATAGTATCACCGGATTGGCGCGTTTTCGCGTCAATGTCCTATTCCAACGTGGTACATTGAGTTTGGCGTTTCGTCTTGTGCCGTTTAAAATACCGTCCATAGAAGACTTGGGGCTTCCGGACATAAGCAAAAAGCTGATTATGATGCCCCGTGGTCTTATTTTGATAACCGGGCCAACCGGCAGCGGAAAATCGACCACACTGGCCGCTATGATGAGTTATCTCAATGCGAATACTCGCCGCACAGTTATCACCATAGAAGATCCCATAGAGTTTCTCTACAGGGATGATAAATGCTTTATTGCTCAGCGTGACCTGTGGAACGATACCCACTCCTTCTCCAATGCGTTGAAACATGCTTTACGCCATGATCCAGAGGTTTTGGTCATCGGGGAGTTGCGGGATCTTGATACCATTGGCACAGCCATCATGGCAGCCGAAACAGGGCACCTTGTGCTGGGGACACTACATACCATCGATGCGGCTCAGACAGTTGATCGTATCGTTGATATCTTCCCGCACGAGCAACAGAGGCAGATTAGGATGCAACTCGCACAGGTTTTGGAGGCTGTATTGTCACAGGTATTGCTTCCTTGCATTGGCGGGGGGCGTGTGGCGGCTTTTGAGGTACTAATAGCCACACCAGCCATTCGCAAGCTTATTCGTGAAGAAAAGATAATGGAAATAGCAGGGAACATAGAGTTATCCGGGCAGGAAGGTATGCAGACCATGGACCAGGCGCTGGTGAGATTAGTGAAAAAGAACCTGGTAACCCTTGAAAACGCTCAGGCCAAGAGTAGCAATCAAGTTAGGTTTAATAAGTTCCTGCAGTATTCCAGAGAGGAAGAATAGAATATCCTTGCCTTCGATCGGCCAGGTTAAGTACTGTTTTAGCGATACAGTATCTGGTGAATTGAATTATACCCCTAGGATAAATTGGGTTGTTAATGGTCATGCTTGTCACAAAGACGCTATTATAAAAGTACAGCAAGTGAATCTTCCCCGAATCAATTGTTCCCCATTTTACACCTGGATGACGGATTGGTTTGACAAGTTGATTCAGGCTGTTGTATATTGATTTCACTAACGGCAACCATATGCCGTATCGTGAAGATAAGACCTATGGCAGCGATTTGAATATAGTGTATTATTGCATTTGAGCTTTCATAAAATCCAATTATTAGACATCAAAGGCTATTTCTTAAATTTATGAAGACAGATGAATTCAGGAAGTCCTTGTGCGATATTAAAATCCTTGACACGTTGGCGGACAGGGAAATGTATAGTCACGATATCGGTGATTTACCGCCGATTGTGACCAAAACGTTGTTCAAGACATTACCCGATTTCGTCGTCCAGCCCAAGAGTGCAGATGAAATAAGACAGGTCTTAATGTTTGCCAACGAAAAGAAGATACCCGTGATACCAAGGGGTGCCGCTTCATGGGGTTTAGGCGGGGTGATCCCGACCAACGCGGGAATAGTTATAGACTTGTCCCCTTTCCATAAAATCTTGGCGATCGATACTGCCAAAAAGACCGTTACCCTGGAAGCTGGTGCTCGTTGGAGCGACATCGACATCGTGGTGAAGAAAGATGGTTTGTGTCTGATGACATACCCCTCTAGCAAGTTTTCTACGGTAGCTGGCTGGCTTTCTACCGGTGGATACGGAATCAACAGCTTCAGATACGGTCATCTGTCTAAACAGATCGTATCCATGACGGTCGTCACGCCTTTAGGTGAGGCCAAGATGGTTTCCCCGACTGATCGTGATTTTAGATACTTCGTTTCCACCGAGGGTGAATTCGGTATTGTGACAGAGGTAACGCTCGAACTGCGTGATGTGCCACAGGGGTCATATCCCCATCTGCTGTATTTCCCCAGCGAGAGGGACGCATTTACATTCATTGAAGGGTTTGTAAGCGATTCCAGTTCTGCACAACTCAATCCTAATACTATCCGGTTTCTGGATAAAAATTTCCTGGGTGACACTAACGAGATCATGCGTGCTGAGATATTCAAGAAGAGCGCTGCCATCCTGGTGGAGTTTGCTCGCGTCGAGGATGAAGCATATTTTGAGCAATTTATGTCCCGAAACAGTGGCATTGAAGAAGCGCCCGGCTACGTGGCCGACTATCTCTGGAACGAGCGCCTGTTTGGTATGAAGACCAAGCGTTTGGGGCCAACCCTTCTGGCAAGTGAGGTCATAATCCCGATAAAATCGGCCGCGGCTTTTATCGAAAAGGCCAAGAAAATTGGCGGTTATTTCAATGTGGAGATCTGTATTGACTCCTATATAATCGATGCCCATAAGGCACTTATAATGACCACTTTCCTGTGCGATTCCAGAACCAGGAAATATTATATCAATGTGCCGTTGGTTGCCGTACTCACTAAAGCCGCGATTGCGCTGGGAGCGCAACCCTACGGGCTGGGCCTCTGGAATGCTGCTTTTATTGATGCCGTCTACACACTGGACGAACAGCGCGATCTACGTGCTTATAAGACTCAGGTGGACCCTAACAATATTCTGAATCCGGGCAAATTTTTTAGCCTCAAATCGAGAGGCATCTCCTCCCTGATCTTTCGTCCGGTCGTTTTCGGTCCTTCCATGAAGTTGATGGTGCTGACGGCTCCGGTGATCGGGAAAGCTGCCAAGTTTATTTTGGGGAAGGATAAGAAGGTTGATAGTCTGGATTATGAACTCAGCCTTCATGCATGCGCTAAGTGTGGAAACTGCATCGCGGAATGTCCAGCCTATCTTGTTACCAACGATGAAGCCGTGACGGCCAAAGGCAAGATCGCCCTTGCCAAGAAACTCCTGGCTGGCCAAACCGTGACGCAGGAGGAGGCGGATGCAGCCTTCATGTGCATGCGCTGTAGGGCTTGCGAGGAGGTCTGCCAGACGAACCTTGAGTTGATGATGCTCTGGGACGCCCTGGAAAAAAGGCTTAAAGGTCAATTCAACTGGCCGGAGGCTAAGATCGCAGAATTTCTGAAAAAGATCGATGCCAGCACTGAGTACTGGAATGTAGTAGAGGGTAAACGTGACCCTGTATATAATAAAATAAATAAAGCTGGATAAAAGCTATGCCGAAAAAATATCATATTCACCCCCATGTTACGTCTCTGGATATGGACTATTTGTTTAAATTCAAGATTGTGCGGGGGGAAAACTGCATTAATTGCGGCAAGTGTACCAAGGTATGTATCTATGAGGCTCACAAACGGAAAAAGGATGATCCTCGCCAGATGGCGGAACCGAACACCGTGGTGTGCAGGAATTGTTTTAGGTGCATTCAGGAATGCCCGCGCGGGGCGCTTGAAAAATCTCTGAACAAGGACTTTACCGATATAGTTGATCCATACTGGAAGCCTGACATGCTGATAAGCCTCTGGAAACAGGCGGAGGAAGGTAAGGTCCCCGTTTCCGGTGCCGGTTACCGGGGGCCGTTTACCGGACCGGGGTTTGACAGTATGTGGACCGACATGTCCGAAATCGTACGCCCTACCAGGGATGGTATCCACGGCCGGGAATATATCAATACTACTGTAGATCTGGGGCGTAAGCTCAATCATCTGGCATTTGACGCAGATGGGCAGTTAGTATCCAAGTCTCCGAATACTATCGATCTTCCCATCCCCATTATTTTCGATACCCTAGCGCTTGACTTGAGTTTGAATGTCAAGATTGCTCTGTTAAAAGCGGCTGCAGAAATCAACACATATGTCATCATGCCGGTAGCCGATATCACATCCGATATAGAGCAATATTACGACAATATTATCCCTGTCCTGATGCCCATGGAAATTGACAGGTATAAGTCCATAATCAAAAAGGCGCGCCTCGTGGCTATCGAATATAACGATAAGGTACTGGACGATTTTTCCGGGTTGATTAAAAAAATCAAAACAATCTGCGATGCCATTATTATAGTGCGAATCCCAGCTGTGAAGGACGTGGAATCTGTCGTTGCCAACCTGGCTCACAGCGGCGCAGAAATCATCCACATAGCGGCGGATTACCATGGCCAGGAGCTTAACGGTTCAACGGGCTCGGATCGGCGTTTCCTCAAGGACATCATTCGATCGGTGCATCTGAGGCTGGTTGAAGATTGTATTCGTGACGAGATCACCCTTGTAGCCTCGGGGGGCATTGGCATGGCAGAACATGTAACCAAGGTCATGCTTTGCGGTGCTGATTTAACGGCCATCGACATACCGCTCATGATTGCCCTGGGCGCCAGGCTCTGCGAAGAGCCGGGAAAGTCGCTCGTTTTGCCGGATGGGTTGGGCAAGATTCCGCTTCCGATTGTTACCCAGCGAATCGTTAATCTCATGGGTGCCTGGCATTCGCAGATTTTGGAAATGATGGGAGCCATGGGTATTCGCGAAGCCCGTCGACTAAGGGGAGAAACCGGCCGGGCTATATTCTTTGAAGAAATAGACAAAGACACCTTTGGGAAGCTTTTTATAAAAGAGAAATAGTGAGCGTATGAAACCATCAACGGTAGAAGTCAGAAACAAGCCTTCCAGGTTCAAACACCAGGTGCCAAAATACAAGGTTACGCGGTCGTCTGCCTGCATCAACTGTGGCACGTGCGCCAAGACCTGCCCTTTCGGCGTGCATGAAAGGGTCGAAGGGCACAATAAGGTGAAACCGCCCCTCGATTACAAATGCATCGGCTTCGAATGCCAGGGTAAAGACTTCTACTGCGTTACTAAGTGCCCGACCAAGGCTTTGAGCCTTTCTTTGAATCCCATTTATGCGACACTGGGCGATTTTCGCTGGACGGCGGACATGATCACAGGAACCTGGATCATGGCAGAAACCGGCTATCCGCCGCAGCGTACTGATCTCGAATATAATTTGGGAAATTCCGGCGGTGGGTTCGACAAGCTACGTTTTAAGTTTCCGGCACATCCGCCTTTTGTGGATCGATCCGAGATCTCCACCTCGATTTCGTTGAATCGAAGAAATGATGGGCGGTCCAACGTTGTTATTTCCACCCCTGTTTACGGCGGCGGAATGTCCTTCGGATCAGTGAGCCTTGCCACCATGGTTTCCAAAGCGCGTAATGCAGCTATCTGGAACACTTTTACATGCACCGGTGAAGGTGGGTATCCGGAGAACCTCAAGCCGTACGATGACCACGTGATTACCCAAATTGCCACCGGTTTGTTTGGCGTGCGCGAAGAGACTATTCAACGCGTAAAGATCATAGAATTCAAATATGCCCAGGGCGCCAAGCCCGGCCTTGGTGGACACCTTCTCGGTGAAAAAAATACTGAAAGCGTTGCAAAAATGCGTGAGGCGGTAAAGGGTTCCCCTCTGTTTTCACCCTTCCCGTTCCACTCGGTATATTCCATTGAAGATCACAAAAAGCACATCGACTGGATCAAACAGGTGAATCCACACAGCCTAGTATCAGTCAAAGTGTCAACCCCCAATGACGTGGATATGGTCGCTGTGGGCTCATACTATGCCGGCGCACATATTATCCACATCGATGGTGGTTACGGCGGCACAGGAGCGGCTCCCGATATCGCCAAGAAGAACATTGCCATGCCGATCGAGTATGCTATCACCAAGGTGCATAACTTTCTTAGAGACGAGGGCGTACGCGATGCCATAACGCTCATTGCTTCCGGTGGCATACGGACCGCCCATGACATGGCCAAGGCCATCTGTCTGGGCGCAGACGGGGTAGTTATTGGCACGGCTGAGTTGGTCGCATTGGAGTGCGTCCGCTGCGGCAACTGTGAATCCGGGCGCGGTTGCGCACGGGGTATCGCTTCAACCGACTCTGAATTGGCCTGCCTGTTTGGTGAGGATTGGGCGACACAGCGCCTGACCAATATGTATCATGCCTGGTATGTCCAATTGGTCGAGATTCTCCAGGGATTCGGCATGCGTAGCGTCAAAGAACTCGTCGGACGAACGGACTTGTTGGAGCATATAGACTACAGTCATGAAACGGAGTTTGCTCAAATTGGATAACGCCGAAAAAATATTGTTTTCACGCACTGAACTGTGCGAGCAGATATTGCTCCACCCTGCCGGCACCGAAGAGGAAGGCGGTTGCGGAGTCACCGGATTTATCTGTTCTATCCCCGTAACCGGGAAAAACATCTTCGAGCCTTCCGCGCAGATGCATAACCGGGGCAATGGGAAAGGCGGCGGTATTGGCGCCGTCGGATTTGTCCCTGAAGCACTGGGTGTTTCAAGACAGATACTAGATGAAGACTACATGTTCCATATCGCTTTTATGGATGCCAGTGTGGCCGATGAACTTGAAAGCACCTATATCAAGCCGTACTTCAATATTGACAAATCCGAGAAGCTCGCCGTTCTAGATGACTATCGCTCTATCGGTCTCGATGTCAGACCTCCTGACATTATGCGGTATTTCGTTCGTGTCAAAGACGACGTCCTGGATAAATTCACTGAAGAGAATCATTTAACCTCATTGCAACGGCGCGACGTAGAAGACGAGTTTGTGTATCAGAATAGCTTCAGGATTAATAAGCGATATTACTCGTCCCTGGGTGAAAAGAAGGCTTTTGTCATGTCTCATGGCCGGAACATGATGATCCTGAAAATCGTGGGCTATGCCGAGAATGTGGTCCGCTATTATAAACTGGATGATTTCAAAGCACACATCTGGCTGGCTCACCAGCGTTATCCGACCCGCGGCCGGGTTTGGCACCCTGGCGGTTGTCATCCGTTCAGCGCGCTCAACGAGGCGCTGGTGCACAATGGGGACTTTGCCAATTACCAGTCAATTTACGAATATCTTTTACAGCGCAAATACCACCCTCTGTTTCTGACCGATACTGAGGAGGCGGCACTGCTGCTCGATTTATGGAGTAGAGTTTACAAATATCCTCTTGAATATTTGATCGAAGCGATGGCACCGACCTCGGAGATGGACTTTGACATGCTGCCTTTACAAAAACAGGCGCTGTACAAGACCATACAGACTCATCATATACATGCCTCGCCAGATGGGCCGTGGTTTTTTATCATCGCCCGCAATGACGTGCAAAACAACCAGTTCCAACTGATTGGCATCACGGATACAGCCATGCTCAGACCGCAGGTATTCGCCTTGCAGGAGGGCGAAGTTCAAATCGGCCTGATATGCTCGGAAAAACAGGCCATCGATGCGACGCTTATTTCGCTAGAGCGTGAAGATCCACGTTTTAGATTCATCGCTGATAAATACTGGAATGCAAGAGGAGGCAGCCATACCGATGGAGGCGCTTTTATCTTCAGCCTGAAGGATTCCAGCGATGGATTGGGGAACAAGCAGCTCGTCTGCACCGACAAATTCGGCAAGGTAATTGAAACGGCCAAGGATAAGGTCATTTGCGACGTTTCCAAGAAGTTGAAAGAAACAACGACTGAAGACAAGGTAATCGAAGATCGTCTCTGTGTTTTATTCGCTGAAGCAGACGAGTCCTGTGCTGCGAATATATTCGCCTACGTGCGGGATGCCATGGGCGGGATTGATGCCGAGAAATTCAGGTTCGTTATTGAAGCCATCAAAGGTCAGGCTCTGAAAAATGAAACCTTCAAGCAAACAGCCATCACAGCGCTGACCCTGTTGAACGACAGGCGCTACAATACCGGCAGGATTAAGCGCAGTTCCGTTCTACATGTTCTGAAAATCAATCTGGATGATATTCTGGCCAGCACACCCATGATTACGGAAAAAGCGACGTCACGTTTCAGGCAAATCGATTTTGCCACCCGCGATGCTCTTCAGCCACCGACGCAGCTCAATCATACACTTGTTAT
>CAZUXO010000263.1:0-4779 GCA_964624325.1 uncultured Dehalococcoidales bacterium | reverse complement strand
GTATGGTTGAAAAGGCCATCAGCCACTCGACAGATGCGTTAAAAACCCGCAATCTGACGCTTGCGCGGTAGGTTATTTCAGAAGACCTCATGATAAACAAAAAACGTTACAACATCGAAGAAATGTGCATCGAGCTTATCGCCACACAGCAACCCCTAGCACGTGACCTGCGCGTCATCATTGGCGTGCTGAACATGATTGTTGACCTGGAACGCATAGGCGACCATGCCGAAGGCAATGCCAAGATTGCCATAATGATCGGCGATGAGCCACCTCTCAAGCCTTACATCGACATACCGCGCATGGCCGAGAAAACCAATGAAATGCTGAGGGCAGCCCTGGATGCCTTCGTCAAGCGTGACGCCGATGCTGCGCGAGCTGTCATAGCCCAAGACGACGTGGTGGACAATCTTTACGACCAAGTATTCCGCGAACTGCTCACATATATGGCGGAGGACTCCAAGACGATCAATCGAGCAACCCGACTAATCTGGGTAGCCCATAACCTGGAACGCAGCGCAGACCGCGTCACTAATATCTGCGAGCGCACCATATTCGTCATAACCGGACAAGTCGAAGAAGAAGGAATCTCTAAATACTAATTTTGGGATCAACAGTGAAAACCGTACTTTTCGTTTGTGTACATAATTCCGGGCGCAGTCAGATGGCGGAGGCTTTTTTCAATTCTATGGACGGGGATAAAGCGCGTGCCATATCCGCCGGTACGCAACCGACAGATAGCGTCAATCCAGTGGTAGTTGAAGCTATGCAAACGGTCGGTTTGGATATTAGTGGCAATCGACCCCGCTTGCTCACAACCGAAATGCTGCGCCAGGCCGATCGCGTGATCAGCATGGGCTGCCTGGACGAGGGATCATGCCCAGCCCGCCTGGTGCCAACCGAGGACTGGGGTTTGCCCGACCCTCACGGCCTTGGCATCGCGGAAGTCATCAAGATACGGGACATGATCAAAGAACGTGTCATCCTGCTGCTCAAAGACCTCTAGCCCTTATCAATTATCGCGATTTCGGTCTGATACCCAAGATTTAGCATTCCCTTAACAATGCCTTAATCAAAACTTAATCTATGCCTGTTATGTTTATGGTATGAATGAAAAGGAATACACCACACAAAGGATCACACTGGCGCTCATTGCACATGACGGTAAAAAAGACGAAATGGTGCACCTGGCGAAAGAGCATAAAGACAATCTGGCAAAGCTTTCGCTGGTGGCCACTCGCAGTACCGGACAACTAGTCCGGCAAGGAACAGGGCTAGCCATAACCCTGGTCAACAGCGGTCCCATGGGAGGCGACCAGCAGATAGGAGCCATGGTAGCCAGTGGGGTGGTGAAGGCTGTTATCTTTCTGCGCGATCCGCTGACCGCGCAACCGCACGAGCCTGATATAGCAGCGCTGCTGCGCGTTTGCGATGTCCATAACGTACCTCTAGCGACCAACATGGCGACCGCCGAAGCAGTGATGCACCTCCTCTTCGAACATCCCGAAGTCCTGGATGAATCCAAGATCGAGGCCAGTTTTAACAATGGAACTGCGCTTCATCTCAGGAAGTGAGCCGGATTTCTTAAATATATGTTAAAACAAAGTGAAATAGAAAAAGGAGAAAAATAGTTGAAAGTAATCTTTAAAAAGGCTGCATTCGTGTTGCTGGCCGGACTTTTAATAACCGGGCTAGCCGCAGGTTGTGCAGGCAAGTCAACCACCGTACCTGTTACCGTCACCCAGATGGCGACGGCCACTTTGCCTCCGATCACTGTAGTAACCACAGCCCCTGCCACAACTGTGGTGACCACCGCTCCCCCGACCACGATAGTAACTACACTTCCGCCCACCACCATCGTTACTACCCTGCCCCCGGTTTCACAGGCTACCAGCCTGGACGGAGCAGGAGCTACTTTCCCCAATCCACTCTATAGCCTGTGGTTCAGTAAATATGCCACGGCCACCGGGGTAAAGGTGAACTACCAATCCGTGGGTTCCGGCGCCGGCATCACAGCCATAACTAACGGAACCGTCAATTTTGGCGCTTCTGACGGCATATTGACCCAGGCTCAACTCGATGCTGCTCAGGCGGCTTACGGCACCTTGGTTACTATCCCCATGACTGCAGGTGCGGAAGCTATCGTCTACAATCTATCAGGAATAGCCACAGGGCAGTTGAAACTGACCGGCGATGTGCTAGCTAACATCTACCTGGGTGTCATCACCAAATGGAACGACCCGGCCATAGTGGCGCTCAACCCGACGCTGACCTTGCCCAATGCAATCATCGCCACCATACATCGTTCGGACAGCTCCGGCACCACCAACATTTTCACCAACTACCTGGATAAAGTCAGCACCCAGTGGCAGAAAGCCAATGGCGGTCCGGGAACCGCTAACTCAGTGACCTGGCCTACTGACGCCAAGGGTACAGGCATCGGCGGATCAGGTAACGCCGGCGTGGCTGGTTCCGTACAGCAGACGCCCAACTCGATAGGTTATGTGGAACTGGCCTACGCCACCCAGAACAACATTCCTTACGCTCAGATCAAGAACTCTACCGGTAACTATATTTCACCCAGCGTTGCCTCGGCTACCGCGGCTGCCAACGGTGTCACCCTGCCTGACGACATGCGGGTGATGATCACAAACTCCGCGGAACCAACCGCCTATCCAATAGTAGGTTTCACCTGGATACTGGCTTACACCAACCAGACCGACCAGGCCAAGGGCACTGCTCTAGTTAATATGCTCTGGTGGGCTATTCACACAGGCCAGGCCGACTGCGCAAGCCTGTATTATGCCCAGCTTTCAAGCGCGGCAGTTACCAAGGCTGAAGCGCTGATCAAGTCAATCAAGTACCAGGGGCAGGGAATCTACAAAGGTTAACAACCCGCATATCGGGTGTAATGAGGGGCCGGTGAAGAGAAGACACTCTTTGCCGGCTCTTTTGCATAGTTATATTACCGAAAATATATTATCAGAGTATGAGTACTAACCAACATGAAAATATGGTGCAGTAATTCAGTGGGTCATCCAGGCAGCAAGCTCCCGTGCGTAAACGGCATCTGATCTTTTCCCAATTGCACTTTTCGAAACTTTGCTGTTTTACAATCTCGTAATTTGTGACATTTAAAGCGACTAAGCCTGATGCTGAATATTAAGCAAAATCCGACTCTATGAAACAATAGTGCCAACTTCAGGCCGAAGGTCATGCCCCCGTTAAAACTATAAAACCTTAGCACCAGTAACAATGGCATGCAATATAAAAAGTAACTTTATCCCAACTGAATTGTGGCGTCGAGACTTCAGACGGATTCCCATGGCTACATGCCTTCAATGGACATATTGCGTTCTTCGATCAATATACACCCTTCACCTTAGCTTCTGAGTACGCTCTGGCTGGTAAAGAACTCCCCACTTTATTCGGTAGCCAGTTCGTTCATGCGACTAAGGTTTCCGGCCCGGGTAAAATCCCCTCAATTTCCTTTTGTTAAAAGGAAAGGTAATTCCATCCCCAGAAACTTCGACCACCCCCTGTGTCCTCCGGCACGACAACAAGAGACTGTTCAAATTGCCAGCACCCTCACCCCGTGTTAGAATATGCCACTTGATGGACAAACACGAATTAAAATACTGGCTCGGCTTCAGCCTGATACCTAACATTGGTCCCGCGCGCTTTGGGCAACTGGAGACGACCTTCAAGATGCTCGAGGCCGCCTGGTGTGCCGGCCACGCTGAGCTCAAACAGGCGGGTCTGGATGAAAGCACCGCGAGGAACATCGTTCAGAGCAGGCCTAAGATCAATCTCGACGCCGAAATGCGAAAGATGGATAACCTTAATGTACGTCTGATAACGTGGCACGACCAGACCTATCCAGCACGACTCAAGGAGATTCATGACAAACCGGCGCTCCTATTTATCAAAGGTGAGATAAAGACGGAGGACGAATGGTGCGTCTCTGTCGTCGGTACACGGCAGCCCACCATTTATGGACGCCAAGTGGCCGAGGAAATGGCGTCTGGGTTGGCCAGAGCCCGCATCACCGTAGTCAGTGGCCTAGCCAAAGGTATAGACGCCATCAGTCACCAGGCGGCTCTTTCAGCTGGAGGACGCACGCTAGCGGTAGTGGGTGGAGGCCTTGATAGCATTTACCCTGCTGAAAATACCGAACTCTCCCGGCGGATTGCCGAGCGCGGCGCCCTAATCAGTGAATACCCGCCCGGCACGCGCCCACGCCCTGAGAATTTCCCGCGGCGCAACCGAATCCTCTCAGGCCTGTGCCTCGGAGTGCTAGTGGTGGAAGCCGCTGAGAGCAGTGGAGCCTTAATAACTGCGCACCTTGCCCTTGAACAAAACCGCGAAGTATTCGCTATCCCAGGCAGTATCCTGTCCCCCGCCAGCACCGGCACCAATAAGCTCATCCAGGCTGGAGCCAAATGCGTCATGCGGGTGAGTGATATACTGGAAGAGTTGAACCTCACAGCCGCGGCCCAACAGATGGAAATGAAGCAGATCGTGCCCACCAGCGAAACTGAAGCTGTGTTGCTGACGTACGTGGGAGCCGCGCCAATCCATATTGATGAGATTTGCCAGGCCAGTCACCTGCCCGCACATACAGTCAGCGGCACGCTCGCCATGATGGAACTCAAGGGTATGGTGAAACAGGTGGGCGCCATGAATTACGTTTTAGTGCGAGAATCACGCGAGAATTACGCGGTGACGATAGATTAGGAAGCAAGTTTTATGGCAAAACACAGTCTGGTAATCGTAGAA
>CAZUXO010000262.1:0-5153 GCA_964624325.1 uncultured Dehalococcoidales bacterium | reverse complement strand
CTTCTTCCTTGCTGCAGTAGAACCCATTCGTCTTGACACGAGGCGTTGCCTCGAGATAGACTGTCTGATCAATTACGCCTATCGGTGGAATTATGGCTCTGCAACTGACTATTGAAGACATAAAAAGGCAAATTGGGCAACCATGGCTCACTTTGACATATAATATCGAATCCGGCATGGTTCGGCGTTTCGTTGAGGCTGTTGGTGACGAAAATCCGCACTGGATTGAGAAAAAACCGGAAGCGCCCCCCGCCTTGCTGCTCACGATCGGTTTCGAACGGGTGATCTCTATGCTACTCGGTCTGCCGGAAGCCGTGCTTCACGGTAGCACCGAACTGGAGTGTTTCGAGTCGGTCAAGGTCGGGGATGTAATCACGGTCAGCGCCAGGGTTTCTTCTCTAAGAGAACGTTTGCCGATGACCTTTATCAATTTGGAGCTTGAGCAACACAATCAGAAGGGCATGCTGGTGGCTCGGTGCAAACAACTGGCTATTCTGCGGGGCAAGTCATGATATCACCTCCAAACTTTCAAAATATCAAGGTCGGTGAAGAAATTTCGATTTTGGAGAAGAAACCTACCACGCAGCAACTGGTGATGTGGGCCGGGGCTTCAGGAGATTACAATCCCATTCACTATGATAAAGACTTCGCCCTCAACCGCGGCCTTCCCGGTGTGGTTGTGCATGGGCAACTGTCGACTGCGTTCATCTGCCAAATGTTGTCAGACTGGTACGGTAAAAAGGGAAAACTCAGAAAGCTTAACGTGAGCTATAAAGGGCTGAGTTTCCCAGGCGATACCCTCATCTGCCGAGGGGTGATCAAGGATAAATCAAAGGTGGATGATAACCTGGTTACTCTGGATGTATGGGTAGAGAACCAGAGAGGCGAGAAAACGGTGGCCGGAACAGCTGTTGTATCCTTGCAAGTTTAGGCACCTAGTAAACCCTAAACAGCTAGAGACTGGTATTAGGCACACCCTCAAGATTTTGACCCTGAGATGGCATGAAATCAGAATAGATAGTGCAGCAGTAGATCCAGCCTGCCGTGTTTTATCAAATATGTCCCCGAGAAGCGCATCACCTGGCGTACTTTTTCACGGTATCCTGGTGCATAGCAGTGCGCTTTACATTTGCGACATGATGGTCTTGGGTCGTATGGGCACAGACTCAACTTGGCGATGCCGTGTTCCAGCAGTCGTGAGCAATCTGAGCACAAACTCAATTCGCATAACCTGGCCTGTAAATCCTCGTCTGCGATATGGAACATCTCTTTATCACCGTCAAGATGATTCTTTTGGCAATAGATATATACGAAGTTTGCCAGAACTCGGATATCTCTTTTGTTTTTAATCGTTAGGCGGGTATAGAGTGAGGGCATGGTTAGGTCGTCAGCTTTGCTATTTTGGTAAATTGTAACTCTCGCTTGACATAATCCTCATAAGATAATTGCATAAGGATGTAAGTATCTCCCTTGTCCAGCAGGCTGCCACAGGACTGAAAGCCACATCTGGTGAAACATTTTTGTGCGCGAATGTTTCTTTCAAGCGTTTTGAGGTGCAATCTTCGCATACCCAGGTGACCGAAGCTGTATTCCAAAAGAGCCTTAAAAGCTTCGCTGCCGTAGCTTTTGTTCCAGTAGCGTCGATCTCCGATAACAATACCGACATGCGCTTCGGCAATGTCCCAATCGATATCATAAATCGCGCAGTTGCCGATATGCCGTCCATCGGCAATAGTCTTGATAGCTAGTATTTCTTTTTCAGGATGTTCGTTTGTTGATGCGGATTCAAATTGGGTGATGTACCGGATAAATGAAATTTTGAGAGGAGACTGCCCGTTGAAAGCCGAGAGTTCAGCGTCTTTGCGCCAGATATAATCGCGTGGGGCATCCGATATGGACTTGGGATGAAGACTGACTCTGTTAATCGGTGTCGGTGTCATCGGATTCATCCAGACGCTGTATTATGGGCTGTTCGTATTGGTCCATTTCAGCCAGGCCGTGTTCGGCTGCATCGTGGACTGCCTGGCTCTTGCTTGCCAACGCCGCTCGCAGAGTCTGCTTGGCTTCCTGCCCGCCTATCTTACCTAGCGCTTGTATGGCTGCCAGCTTGACCTCCATGTCGTAATCATGGGTAAGTTCTATTAGGCGTGGTATTGCTTCAGCCTCACCCAGCTGGCCGGCGGCAGTGGCGGCTTCGTAGCGCATCTCGGGGTCGTCATTGTCCATCTCCTTGAGTATGGTGGGCATCCAGAGCATGTCACAGTTGCGTCCCATGGCGTAAACGGAACTTATCCTTAAGCCAGGTACCTCACGACGGTAGGCTTGCCATATGGCTTGAGTGACTTCAGGCAAGCTGAGGGGAGCGACAGCCTCAAGTGCGCGGCGACGTAACTCGATAGGTTCGTCAGGATTATGGATGACCGCAAGGAGAGCTCTGGAAATGTGTACGCGGTTTTCAATGGGGATCTTCTGTTGTTCAACCAGCAATGAGAATCTACCTAGTGCATTGGCGGCAGCGCTCCTGACTTCAGTGACAGGGTCTTGCTGCACTAGTCTCAGTAATGGGCGGACCAAGGACGGGTCACAGTTTTCCCACATACCCTCGATGGCCTCACGGCGAACGTTGTCATCGGTATCGTATATGGCGTTGCGGTAGACACGGTCGAAGTTGAGCTCAAAATTGTCTTCAGTGAGTTCCTGAAGGCGCGATAAAATTTGCTGTTTCCTTTGGGTGTCTATGTGCGCCCAGACCGTTTCAAACTGTTTCGCCTCATGGATGTTGAGATCGGACAGTTCGCCCAGTTCGGAGTTGGAAATCGTTAGAGAGGAATCAGTAAGGTGGGACAGTACTTCAGCTAACGGGTACTGCTGCGCGAGGGATTTTGGCTCACCTTTCTTCGGGTTCATCTTCTTCGCGTTCCCAGATAGGCTCGGTGAAATAGTCGATGTATTCTTCCATGGCTTCGGCGGCTATCTGCTTCATCCGTTCGCGCGCTTCTCCAGCCGCTTGTTTAAGCTCTGAGTAATCCACTTTAATGCCTAGCAAGGCTGTCAAAGCGTGTACGATAGCAAGTGCGGCCACCGGGTTGTGAAGCCGGGTGGTGTAATTTGGTACTTCGCCCAATAAACAGGCTCCTTCGAGCTTGCGCTCTTTGGCTACTCCCAGTAGTATACCGTTCATCCCTGCTATTTGAAGGCTGCCACCCTGAACCAGGTTTTGTTCAGAAAGCTCTTTGACTACCGCGGGACTGGTCCCCACTCCCCAAACTTTTGGGTCTTCGGTATGGTGAATACGCGTGATAGCAGCGGCGCAAGTGTAAATACGCCTTACTTTGAAGCGCACGGCGGCATCAACGATTGTGTTGGCTAGGTCATAACTTTTAGTGCTTGGTTGGGCATCACCCATGAACAGGATTAGATCGTTTCCTTTGGGATTCTTCCAGTAATAAAAACGACTCTGGGGGAATTGGGGTTCCTCCACAACATTGTTACGCACCAGCACACCTATTGGGTCGAAGAAGAAAGGTGCGCGAACCTCTGCCAGCTCCTTGAATTCCAGTTTTCGAGCGATATAACTGGCTACTATCATAGCAACGTTAGATATGCCGGGCCAAGCCGCCAGCATATTGGGCTCTTCAAGGGTTGGGCGGGCGCGAATTTTAATAGCGTCTTTTATTTGAGCTCACCTCAATTCGATTATACAATATGTTGGAGATTTTTGTCGCTGGCACAAATCTCAGCACGATCCCAATAGTTGGGTTATTGCTAGAGCTCTCTCATATCATTTACTGGAGATGGATAGCGCTGGGAAGTATATCGAAGGGGCGTAGAGTCGACCGCCAAGCCACCTGCCATCATTACCGATAGCTGTGATATTCTTCAGCAATTCGTAAACGTTTCCGAAGACCATGGTGTCCTTGACTCTACCTGTGATCCTGCCCTTTTCGATTTTATATCCCAGCAATACATTGCCGCTGAAATCGCCTCCGAGAATATTGCCCTGAGTAGCCCCCATAAGTTGTTCTATGTAA
Source organism: uncultured Dehalococcoidales bacterium (assembly GCA_964624325.1). Lineage (GTDB taxonomy): Bacteria > Chloroflexota > Dehalococcoidia > Dehalococcoidales > UBA1222 > SURF-27. The sequence goes on along the minus strand of CAZUXO010000262.1, from coordinate 1,122 downwards.
AGACCTTCCTTGATATCGGCAATCATTGATTCAGTAGGCATGTCCCCGTTATTAAACACAAAGGCGCCCGGAGTGGGTGATGGAAGACCACTGCCACGCCCCCCGTGTCCATTACTCCGAGTCTGGGCGAGGGCGGCTGTTTTAAGATCATATAGGAAATTCTTGGGGATCCCCGCTTCGATGAGTGGTAACCTGCAACTGGGAACCCCTTCGTCGTCAAAGGGGCGACTGCCAGGCTGGTACGAGATAGTGGTATCGTCAAAAAGATGGAGTTTTTCATCGAATATCTTCTGCCCTATTTTGTTACCCAGGGGAGACGCCCCCTCTATGACGATTTTACCGTTGAAGGCGGCCATGAGGGGTGCGATGATTGAACTGGCTACCCCATTCGGAGTGAAAATGACTGGCAATCTACCACTTGTTACTCTGGATTGACTACGGGCTAGATCCAATTGGCGTTTTACCATGTTCAAAATACTAGACGTATCCAGCAGGGGGTTGCAAGAACTCTCGCTTTCGCCCACGAAAAGCATATCTGAACCGTGTATAATGGTGCCTTCAATCCCAACGGCGAAGGCGCTCTTGTTATAAGTAACATCAAGGCCTGAGGAGTTAGCTATGCTTATGGAAAGGGTGTTGCGGGTAACCAAGGCTTCGCACAATATTTCCGGGGTGTGAGTGGTTAGGGAGGAGACCATATCTTCTCCCAGGGCCACCATTTTTTCCAGACTGATTTTTCCGACCGAAGGATCGTAAACCTGAATAGATGACAAGGACGCAGGTCCGGGTAAATCGAAATTTGCTGCAGCGCCAAATTGGGATGTCTCAACGGCGGCCTGCACCAGACCATCAAAATCATCTGGCTTGTTGCTGCTGGCGAAACCAACGTGTCCGTCCTTAAAAATACGCAAGGCGATGCTGGAACTTTCTTTGCTTTGCAGACTTTTTAGGCGATTAGCTTCGAAAACTACAGGTGTTTCTTCGGAGGTGAACATGAAAACCTCGGCGGCCTGAGTCACCTTTTCGGCTTTGGCAAGTATTGTTTGGATGAAGTCTTGCATGTCTATTTCCCTCCAACCAGACATTTCTGGATGCGTATATGAGGACTGCCATTGGAAACAG
>CAZUXO010000261.1:0-2981 GCA_964624325.1 uncultured Dehalococcoidales bacterium | reverse complement strand
AAAAACCCTTCTCCACTCGCAGATAGTTCAAAAAGCTGTCGATATCTTCTCGCACAAGTCACCTCTCTCTGAATTGCATCTATTTTAACATAACACATGAATATTGCAAGCGGGAATTTCTGCCTGCTGAGTTGTATTATGGCATGAAATTTATATTATGAGTTAATTCAAGCCTTGAAATACTTGGAATATTACTGAATTTGACGCCCTAAATATTTTGGGTGATACTTTAACTGTTTTGCGGAGGATAGTTATGGTTGGTAAAAGCGATAACAAGATAACAGAAGCAACCGAAGAAGCCATCATTAAAAGAGCCAAGATATTGACCAAGCCCCTGCCTGTAATTTTGGACGAGATGGATTCCAATATCGAAGCAGCCGCTGAAGCCGCACGCAAGGCAGAAGCCGCCGCCAAACTCTCCGGCGATGCTGCCACAGCCGCCATTAAGGCTTCCGCAGAAGCCAAACGTGCCGGTGAAGAAGCAGCTGATCTGGCCACCAGAGCAGCCCGCAATGCGGCCGACAAGGCAGAAAAAATTGCCAAAGCTGCTATTGAAGTATCAGAGAGAGCCGTGGTCAGAGCTGACGAGTCTGAAGAAGCCGCAAAAAATGCTATCGAAATATTTAAACAACTGGTTGCTGAGGCCAGCAAGAAGGCGGACGAGGTCCGGCGAGCGGGCGACCTTGCTTCAGACCGTGCCAGCCAGTCGGCTGCAGAGCTCGCGGCTTTTGGTTCTTTCACTGTAGCCGCTATCAAAGAAATGACGGAACATTCGAACAAGTTAATGGGCCAAATCCAGGCAAAAGCCAATGAGACAGAGTCGCGTATCAAGATACTTCAAAAAGCAACAGAAGCGGTGCCTGCAAAGAATATGGTTAAAACAAAATCAGCCAAAAGGCCATGAGTGTATTCTGTCTCATCAATGCTCTGATGCCAGTTTTGTGTTCCGGCAAACACCTGGGAAAACAGGCGTTTTCCTGCTTGGTCAGATTTTGTGCTTCATTACCTAGCCCGCGCTTATGATAAAATGGCTCAGTTATGATGTCTGCCTCTAATAACAACCCGCTTTTAACACGCGCCAAACAACTCCCCACTGACCCTGGCGTGTATATCATGAAAAACGCCATGGGCAAGGTTATTTATGTGGGCAAGGCAATTAACCTGCGCAACCGCGTCAAGAGCTACTTCATTAAAACAGGTCAAGACCCCAAGACGGAGCAGTTGGTGGCCAAGATCCAGGATTTTGAATTTTTCATTGTCGCCTCGGGGGAAGAGGCGCTTGTTCTTGAGCTTAACCTGGTCAAGAAATTCCGCCCGCACTATAATATCCGTCTCAAAGATGACAAGGGTTTTCCTTACCTCAAGATAGATTTGACCGAAGAATGGCCCCGCGTGCAGATAGTGCGCCATGTTTCCTCAGACGGTGCACGTTATTTTGGTCCGTTTGGTAACCAACGGTCGATACGCCACGCACTGGATGTAGTGAAATCCATTTTTCCTTTCCGCAGTTGCGAAATTAACCTAGATGGACACCTGCGACGTCCTTGCCTGGAATACGATATGCACCACTGTGTGGCTCCTTGCAATGGCAAAATACCCCGTAACGAATATCTCGAGATAATCCACGAGTTAATTCTATTCCTCGAAGGGAAGCAGAAACCCCTCGAACTGCACCTTAAAGGGCAGATGAAACTCGCTGCTGAGCTTCAGCAGTATGAAAAAGCCGCCTGGATACGAGACCAGATCAAGTCTGTGAAAGAAATCATCTCATGGCAGAAAATGGCCACCAAGGTGAAAGGGGATCAGGATGTCATCGCGTTCGCACCGGACAAGGACCAGGCTTTGGTGCAAGTCTTCTTCGTGCGCAGCGGCAAACTTATCGGGCGGGAGGCCTTTACCTTGCAGGGTGTCCTCGGCCATCCTCCGCAGCAGATAATGACAGATTTTGTGCAGCAGTATTATTCCGCCACCGTGAGTATTCCACCCCTGGTCTTGTTGCAGTACCAGGTAATGGAAAAATATGTGGTACAGAAGTGGCTGGCTTCGCGCAGTGGTAAATCTGTAATTTTGCGTGTCCCGAAAAGAGGCCCGTCACGAGAGCTCCTCAACACCGTTGAGCAGAACGCCATCAAAGGGCTTGAACAGCTTAGAATCAAGAACCTGGCACAACCGTTGGCTTTGGAAGCAGCTCTGGCAGAACTAAAAGAAAAGTTGGGCTTGTCATTGCCACCGGCCCGCATAGAAGGTTACGATATTTCCAACATTCAGGGCCGAATGGCTGTTGGCAGTATGGTTGTCTTTGAAGAAGGGAAACCCGCATCTGCCCGTTATCGCCGCTTTCGCATCCAAGGGGTGCCGCAGGCCAATGATTACGCCATGCTTCAAGAGGTGTTGCGTCGTCGTTTTGGCCATGGTTCAGGTCGTGGTGAAGGTTGGGCAATTCCCGACCTGGTATTGATAGATGGCGGCAAGGGCCAGCTTTCGGCGGCCAGAGAGGCTATGGAAGAGGTGGGGGCGCAGGGTATAGCCACCTTGGGGCTAGCCAAGGAAAATGAGGAAATATTTCTAACGGGACGATCGAAACCAATCAGTCTGCCAGTAACATCGCCGGGTTTGCAACTGCTACAGCGCGTGCGCGACGAAGCTCACCGTTTCGCTCTAGGCTATCATCATAATATCCGCACGCGCGAGGCACTGACTTCTGCACTGGACGGTGTGCCGGGAATCGGCCCCAGTCGCAAGCGCGCGCTTTTAAAATACTTTGGAACGCTTCAAAATATAAGGCGAGCATCTTTGGACGAACTGACAAAGGTGAATGGTATTACAGCGCTTTTGGCTCAGAATTTAAAAGAGCTCATTGGATAGGGGGAATTTTAGCATTATATTGAGGAAGAACTTATTTTTGTAATTGGTTTCACTTTTAACTCAATGATCCCTCTGGCACTTTCCCGCGACCGAGACAATTACCCCAATCCAAGGAC
>CAZUXO010000260.1:0-5350 GCA_964624325.1 uncultured Dehalococcoidales bacterium | reverse complement strand
CGAGTCTAAAAAGGTGTTAGTGAGTATTTTATGCCAAAACTTGAGCTGACACCCGGAAGAAAAGCGGCAGTCTGGGCTTTGGCGGTGGGCTTTTTCAACGCCTGGTGGTACCTTAGCCCCTACCCGTGGCTGGGATTTTCTGTGGGCCTGATAACAGGCTTTTTAACCTATGCCATACTGCGTAGCGGTCGTATAGAGCGCTTCAGAAGGCTTTTGTTTATAGCCATACCTGTTATCATCCTGCTAACTCTGTTTGGTACATACCTTTTACTGGGAAATGTCCAGTTCCTGCAATGGGTAGCCCGCTGGAATCCGGGGTACTATTTCCCTTCAGGAGGTGGTGCAGGCACTGTATTATACCCGGGACCGGTAGCGTTGCCGGCCATATTCTGGCGAGGGGCTGAGTTTTTAACGCAGTTTGGCACCTGGCAGACTTCATTTCCTAAAACACTGCCGGTTTTCTTTCTTTTCATGGTACCCTACGCCATTATCTTTGTCGTGTTCGGCAGGGCTTTCTGCGGATGGATTTGCCCTTTAGGCGGGCTCCCTGAGTTTAGTGCGGCTGCCGGCAGGAAGTGGGTGCGATTTGACTTTCTGAGGATGAGGGTAAAGTACCAGGACGGTTTTTACTATGCGGGTTTAAAGACATGGGTTCGGGCCATCAAGTATATTTTTGCACTGGCATTAGTGCTGCTGTTCCTTAAACTCGGATTTGCCCTGGTTAACATTTTTTTCCCGGTACTGTGGCTTAAATCTGTAGCCGGGTTCTGGATAGTAATGGGTATCCTCGCGGTATTTGCCGTAGCCCTTCCGTTCGTAACCGGCAGAAGATGGTGGTGCTTTGTATGCCCGGTAGCGGCCTTGCTTGCGCGCGTCGACAGAATTAGCCCGTTCAAAATCAAGATTGATCCAGAAAAGTGCGTTAAGTGCTTTGATTGCGTTGAAGCCTGCCGCATGTTTGCTTTAAGTCCCGCTGACGTAGCCTTGGGTAAATCTCAGGGTAGCCACTGCGTTAAATGCGGCAGGTGCATCGAGGCTTGTAGCGAAGATGCAGTGGACATCTGCTGGATGGAAGGGAAAAGAAAAGTGAGGGCGCCGTTTTTGGCGACTATTATTACTACCATGCTCGTGCTTTACACTTGGTATGTAGTGTTACTGGTATCTGTTTCATCGAGAGCTGGTTCTATTAACTGGCCGTGGTAGGAATTAAACAGTAAGGAGGTAGACAAATTGGCCAAAGAGACAGAAAAAGAGAAAGCTTTAATCGTCTTTGATTATATCTATTACGCCATGAGAGCCAAGCACTTTCTTGAACGGGCGGGATATACACCCAAGGAAGTGGCACCACCACCTGAATACAGGACGGGGTGTGACCTTGCCCTTGAAATCAATGCCGAGGATGTCGATCCTGTGGAGCGAATCCTTGAAAACAATAACATTCTTTTTATGGATACCCTGTTTCTGCCCAAAGGCACCCAACTGGTGCCGGTCTACCTTGCCAGTCTAATCAAGGTGACTGATTTTGCCGGCTATACTATGGTGCGCTGCGGGAATATGAAAATCACTTACAGGAAAGGGACAGGTACTATAGTCAATGTTTCGGGTGGTGGCTGACCGGATATCCCACTGCTCGGTCTGAGCTTAATCGATACCGTAATCGGAGAAGGCCCGTCTCCCAAGGAATTGGGTAAGACCATATGCGCCTACACTATGGAACACGCCTATCAGAAGGCTCTTGAATTGTTCAAGCAGGAAAAGGGGGTAAAATAATGCTTGTTTTAGGTGGGACCATGCCCATTGAAGGCATGCCTCTTATAGTAGGAGAATGCCGCTATGAAAAGGGTAAATTTACAGTCGGTGAGTATGTCCTGGAAGGCAAGTATGTAGGCCTGGGTACGGCCGCCATGGCATCTGCCGCCACTATCACCTGTCAAACCTTGGGTATTAAACCACCTTACCTTGTCACCCACGGCGACACCGGTTTGGGGGACGGTACAGTGAAGATACTTGAGTATCTCACCCGGGAGATTAACGCCTTAAAGGCTAATGTTCTTACCCTGCACTATCTTTTACCAACCAAGGAGCCTTTTATTAACCTTATCAACGCGGTAGAAGCTGTAAATCCCAGGCCATTTTTAATAGCCGATGCCGGAGCACTGCTCAATGCTAAAGCAATAGGCATGGCGAAAAAATTTGACCTGTTCACTCCTGACCCGGGGGAGCTTAGTTTCTTGGCCGATCGTGATGCCGCCCATCCGGCTTATGTGCAGCATTTTATCTTTAAAGTCGACGATGTTGAAATTGCCAGACTGAGCAAGCAGGCTTACGACGAAGGTAATGCGCCGCGCTTTCTGCTGGTAAAAGCCGCCATAGACCACATCGTGTTCGAGGGCGAGTTAGCCGGGGTGATAAAGGAACCGCTGATTCCGGCCCTTGAACCAATCGGGGGTACCGGTGACACCATTACAGGTATCGTGTCGGGCCTTATCTCAAGCGGTATGGACCCCGTTAAGGCCTGTTTGAAAGCAGCCCAGGTCAATCGCTATATGGGAGAGATTGTCAGGCCTACCCCGGCGACCAAGATAGCCCAACTCATCCCTGCTATAGCCGAAGCTTTGGGCAGAGCTAATTAGATAGATAAAATATTACTAGGAGAAATAAGTGACATCTGAATGGAAGAAAGCCTATGCTGAGCTTGAAGCTTATATCGCCGCGAATCCCGATATCCAAATCAACAGGAATGTCACTATTATCCCCGGAGAGGCCAGTGAAAAATTTTACCGTGTATTTGATAAGGTGGGGGAAGTTTTTGTAAAAGAGCAAACTGCTGCTATTTATGATGAAGTCTGCAGACTGAGTAAAAGCTACCTTGCCGAAGCTGGAGAACTGAAAGAAACTCTGAAAGTGGCTGAAATCAAAACACCTCCCCGGCTCAATCAGTTGCTTAATGCCCCCATAACCGGGATTTCAAGAGCGCTCTTCGACCCGCTATTTGATTCTATTAAAACGGGCAAGGGTTCCGCGGAATTTGGATTCAAAGCCGAAGAAATTGTAAAGGCTTACTGGCAGTCGCTTAATAAAAAGGGATATGAGAGTTGGGTAATACTTTCACTGTCAAACATGCTCTCACCCGAAAGTGTTCTTGCACCGTCGTGGGATGAGATAGCAAAGCATTGCCATCAGCTTGAACCGGATCAAAAGCGAGGCTGGACTCAGCATGACATGCCCCAGCCTGAAAAACTCGAAAAAATAGAACTGGGACATGAGGGCTATGACCCGGCCTTTATCATCTCCGATATCATTCTGCAATCTAAAAAGTTGAAGAAATACGTATCATTTGGAGCAGACTTAACTGATGCCGCCTGGTCTGCCAGAAACGCCAGCGAGAGAAGGGAGTGGATTACACTCCGAAAAAAGGGACTGGATTCAAAACGGCTACTAAACTGGCCGGGGTTTGTTATAAATACAGACAGTGACCCGGCAGAGATAAGTTTGGTATCCGATTTCAGCCGCTTTCTCAGGCCAGAAATAATGGTCGAATGCATGGTGCAGGAGGACTGGTACCAGCGAGGGTGGCTTGACAAGATTAAAATCAGGCATGATTATTTTAAGCCCACATTGGGAACATTTATTGTATCCAGATATCCGGTACCGGATGAGGCCTTCAAGGCACTCGAACCAGAAGTACCTGCCAACATAACGCTGGAAGCTCAGGCAAAGGCTGGGTTAGAGACAACACCTGTGTCTGTCCTAGGGGCAGAAGCCGCCCCCGGTGCAGCGCCTCTGGAGAACACGGTAGCCGGAACGGAAACAGCAGCGGAAGCAGGAAAAAATAAACGCAGTATTTTTATATTGTCTACTGCCGGTTACGACCGGAAGTTGTTAACTCCCATAATCGAAGCCCTTTCGCCACCTGTGTAAGAAGAAGGTAGCGCGAAGGCAAACTAATATCCCGTACAAGCGGCGAGGGTATTTACTTAAGTGTAAAGGGTAATAACCCCTACGCTGTCTCCTCACCATTATAGTTGCCTTGAAGCTAAAACGGGATGACATAAAGTATATACTACTGGTGAAGTGAAAATGGCAGATTCCATGATAATCAACCGGAAAATTGCCTATAAGGGGCAGATAGGTCACCTGCGTGAGCTGTATTGTATTGAGCAGTTACGATACATGAAGGCATGCTACAAAAAAATTGGCGAGGACCAGCTTGAACACGTGCGCGTCAATGGTAAAACCATTTCATGTGACAAGGGTTGTGATGCCTGCTGCCGGTACCTTTATATAGGGGCAACCCTGCAAGAATGCGAAGCCATTGCCTACTATCTGCAGCACAACCAAGTATTACTTGAAAACTTTTTATCCCGGTACCCCAGCTGGCGTGAGTCCGTCAGGGAAAAAGGGGATCAGTTTCTGGAATGCCATCAGCGCTTTACCGATATGCTTACGTTTGGCTCCAGTAAAGTCAGGGAAGAGGCGTTTGATGAATCCATCAAACGCCACAACCTTCAAAAGATCTGTTGCCCGTTTCTGGAAAATAACCTGTGCATCATTTATGAAACCCGTCCGGCTAATTGTGCCGGTTTTTTTGCTACTTCTCCCCGCGAGCTGTGCCAACCAGCAGAAGATGGAGATTTGGCTTTAAAGCCGGAATTCACGCTAACCAATATTGAAGACGTGGTAAACGATACTTCCTTTTACTATAAAAAACTTGACCACGCCGTTACCCTTTATACCCCGGTAGCCGTTTACCGGATTCTGGAAGAAGGCTATTCATATCTTAACCAGTTTGCCGGTCTCGAAGGCATAAAACAAGCAGCTTTAAACGATCCTGAAGTAAGGTCTATTATACGTTCCTGTTCCGGTAGATAATAAACGCCGGTATTCTGTACATTGTGTGTCAATATGAAAGCGCGACAAAGTATCTTCAGGTACCTATCGCAGGGGCGGATGCTGTGGTGTTGTCAACCTGACGCAAAAAAATCGAACGAAAGACAAATATAGTGAATGTGGCAGACTCCTTCGTCTTGGAATAGCCGTAAACCTTCGCCAGCCTCATTAGGGAAATGTCAGAACTGTTATTTGCCCTTCTTCAGAAGTGGCAGATATTCTTGCGGATCCAAGAGGTCATCCAGTTCGCTGGGTTTACTCATTTGAACAGCAATTATCCAACCATACGTATATGGGTGAGAAACTATCGGCTGTATCTTGTCACCCCGCAAATAAGGCCTCAAACCTTCGTTAATCTGGACGATTACACCGCTAACGGGGCTAAAGAGGTCAGCGATGATTTTCCACCCTCCGATGGTTGAAAAAGTGTCATCCTTGGCAAGCTTGAGCCCAACATCCG
>CAZUXO010000259.1:0-3971 GCA_964624325.1 uncultured Dehalococcoidales bacterium | reverse complement strand
GTAGCCTTATAAGCCGGTGGGTTGGCTGGTAAATTGATGGACTTCCTCCAAATATCATAGGTGGTTGTGTCTTCTGGTGGCAGCGAAATGAAACTGAAAGCCAGCAGGTAGTCTCCGCTGCCAACGGCCATCAGGTAGCGCTGTACTACCCCCTCGGGTGAATTTTCCGGCAGCAGCACCACCGGTTTACTGCCCACATTTAGAACCAGCAGCAGAGCCAACAGCGCCAGCAAGCCGATAACTCCGGCAAACAGAGCCAGCAAACGGTCGGAGGTTTTCATATTACAACCGCCATCCGCGTTTTAATCTGAGTAAAGCCATGTCGTACCTCTTTGGTCTTGTCACCGATAATATACTGCAATTATCCGGTTGTAAAGCCAGACAGATCAGATCCCATCCAGGAAAATCATGGGTTATTCCTTTGGGTAAATTTAACCAGGAAATGGCGTAAATTCCCAATAATCACTCTCACCCTCTCAACGCCTTGAAAACAGGCAGGTTAAGGATGAAGTGAAAGCTTTCTTTATGCCACGGCAAGATGCATAGAGATAATCAATTAACGCCTGATATCTGAATAGACCCTTCCGGATAACAAGAACAATTGCTCTGAGATTGTGGTTTAGGACATTAGGTAAACAATACTCGCTTGTTTGCTGATGGATATTCTTTTTCCGGGTCCGGTGTATCTTCCAACCAAACGCCAGTAAACTACTCAGTCGGGAATCCGGCATCCTTCCAGCCCTGTGTGCCCCCTTCGATAAAGGCCACGTTGGTGAAACCCATGTCCTTGAGCAATTTGGCGCCGAGTGCGCCTAAAGGCCCCACCTCGCACGTCGTTATTATCGGTCGTGCACGGTCTTGTAGCTGTGGGTTTCTCCATTCTTGTGGGACTTCCCTGTCAGCTTTGTAGGTCAATGCTCCATACGAGATGTTTACTGCTCCTGGGATAAGCCCTGTGACAGGTATATCGGCAGCGTCCCGCACGTCAATCACCAGTGTATTCGGGTTTTGCATACGGCGCTTCGCCTCGCTTGGTTTGAGCGCTGGCACAGCGCCTGTTGCCTCACTAACCATTTGAGCGAAAGTCTTTGGCATTTATAGCTTCTCCTTTTTGCAATTATAACAGGTGCCTGATATTGTACTACTTTCATAAAATCCAATTCTATTTGTATCGCAAGTATCATGCTCATCTAAGACTGCAGATCAATTCTAATGTTCTGGTTTTGTCTCGCTAACAGTGGTAGTATTTAGGCAATCAGTTTTACTCTTGTGCAACGATAAAACTTTTTTGGCAGAATTGGAGATGAAACATCATGATCGTGGAAATGAAGAAAAGGGCGGCTCAGGACGAAATAGATAGTGTGGTGAACAAAGCTACCTCACTGGGTTTTGAGGTTCAATTAAATCTTGGCACGGATAAAACTGTAGTTGCCATACTTGGAAGCAATACGGGAAAAACTCCGGTTGACATATTCGCAGTTCTTCCCGGCGTGGAGTCTGTAACCCGCATCATGAAACCTTACAAGCTTTCATCTCGGGAATTCAAAGCTGAAAACACTCGGATTTTAGTGGGGGATGTCCATATCGGAAGCGAACGACTGGTTGTTATTGCAGGTCCGTGTGCCGTGGAAAGTGAAGAGCAGTTGATGCAGACCGCCCAGAGTGTCCAGACATCAGGGGCGAGCATCCTCCGGGGGGGTGCTTTTAAACCGCGAACGTCACCATTCAGTTTTCAAGGTTTGAAAAAAGCGGGGCTGGAGCTGTTAAAAGCCACTTCGGAACGATTCAAAATGCCCATCGTGACTGAAATAGTGGATACCCAGGACGTCGAGTTGTTTTCAGAATATGTTGATATTATCCAGATTGGATCTCGCAACATGCAAAACTATTCCCTGTTAACCGCCGTAGGTAAAAGCAAGTGTACGGTCGTTTTAAAGCGGGGCTTTGCCTGCACAGTAGCCGAATGGTTGACAGCAGCAGACTATATCCTTGCCGAAGGCAACCCGAATGTTATCCTTTGCGAAAGGGGCATAAGGACTTTTGAGGACAGTACCAGGTTTTCACTGGATCTTTCATCAATCCCTGTGGTAAAAAAATACAGCCACCTACCCATAATTGTTGATCCCAGTCATGCAGCCGGTCACTTTTCTTTGGTGCCTGCTCTGGCTAAGGGTGCTATCGCGGCCGGAGCGGATGGTTTGATGATAGAAGTCCACCCCAATCCCAGGGAAGCCCTGGTAGACGGGCTGCAATCGTTGACACTGTCGGATTTTTCACGGTTAATGACTCAACTTGGCCCGATTGCGCAAGCGGTAGGCAGGCGGATTTAATATTTGAGTTCAAAGTATCGAACACACAATTATTTTGTATCCAGTTTGTATGTTTTCTAAGCTATCGTGTAGTGTTACGACTTTGTTGGCATAAAATAACGAGTATTTATACGGTTTTTTGTTTAAAGCGGGCGATGGTTTGGCAACCACACCTACTGCTATCGCACCCAAGACTCTTGATTTTTTAACCAATACTATTCCCCGGTATCAATGGAACATTAAATAGTCATTTGACTTTGCCCATCTTGACTTTGCTCCATCTTGACTTTTTATTCTGCTGTAATGTATCATTCCTCAACTTTGAGTAGTCGAATTCGACTAATTTCAAAATAACGATAAGGAGGTATTGCGAACAACCTTTTTATGCCCAGAGGTAGACCAAAATTTGAAACCCGCATTTGTTCGATATCTTGGAGTAAGATTTACTAAATTATTGAAGGAGATTAACGTTGATGAAAAATATTTTATCCATTCTGGTAACGGTTATTGGCATAGTGTGCATCGTATTCGGTGTTCTGTTTATTATGCAGGCAGGCGATTCTAGGAAGGTAGTAGCGGATGAATTAGGTACTATCAAAATTGCGGATGTCAATGCTACTTATGATTCAGTTAAAAATGCTTTGAAAGCTAACACCGATGCAAGCAAAGCAGTTTCACTCACATTGCAAAAACTATCGTTAGGTTCAGCTAAATCCAATATCAGCACGATTAATTTTGTGGAAAAAAGTGGCATTGTAACCATCGTCATCGGGCTGGGCCTTGCTCTGGCCGGTTTGGGATTGATGAAAAAGAGCTAGTATAAAATCCTGATTTAGCGCGTTTTAAAGATCAATAAAAAGAGAGGGGCCACTGCCCCTCTCTTTTTATCACAATCGATTCAGCCTTCTTACATACGACCGCTTGGGCCGAAATACTGCAGTCGGTAGGTCTTTTTTTCAAATTTTACCCATGCTTCTAGTTTATCGTTCTCGATTTTCATTTCCTCGATTTTGTTTTCCATTTTAACTATTTTGCCTGTAAGTTCATCGACTATTTTTTGGTCCGCGTCACGCTGGGCATCGCGTAACTTGTCCGGTCTTTCGGGATTCACTAATTGTAAAAAGGTGTTCATATTTGCTCCTTGGGTAGTCAATCTATCTCTGAAGAACTGCCAGTAATCTACGATAGCACGCCGCAAGGTGACATTCAAGAGCAAATATTACAATATACCAGTACAGCTAAACACAAACCGTGATTATTACGTCAAAGATGGGCAAAGAGGAGTACGGATAGTTGCGTTGCTCTATTTACTGTATGGAAATGGTGATTTCTACCCCATGTTATTTTGCGGGATTAAAGTGCTGTTTATACGGTAGCCTTGAAAAAGAATAGTCAATTGGAAAACGGTGCCAACCACTTTGTAGCTCTCTCCCCGACACGCATATTAGAGGATGATCACTGGAGGTGGGTGGCTGCGGTTATGGGTAAGGACGCATACAACGTACGTCTGTTGCTGGCAGGGGAAATGCCCCATATTTTCGCGAGTGTCGTTACGAAGGACTGGCTATCGCACTCGCTAGCAAGCTGATAGCGCTGGGGTTGGCTGGTACAAATTAGACGCCCGCTACACAGGTATCTTGCATTCACCCGCTGGCTCTTGCG
>CAZUXO010000258.1:0-3268 GCA_964624325.1 uncultured Dehalococcoidales bacterium | reverse complement strand
CTTTTCGTGCTTTTCAAATTCGATATTTTCAACACTAGCTATGCAACAATAACCTTAATTCTTTCAATATCATTCGTGGTACATTACTATCAGATAGTAAGCTCGAGATTGAAACCCCGCTGATCCTTAATAAACACAATGGATGAAGAATAGATGCCGTCAATATATTACAGCATTGAACCGGATACCTGTAATTCACGACAGATCACGCACTGGCGAATCTGTGCTTCAGCAAATATAGGTCCGCCTAGCCGGATAGGGTCATGCGCAATAGCACGGTCAGAATATATATGAATATCGCCATAGGGTTAACCCTTTCCCGCTTTGTTCTGCTCCCTATGGCTGTGTTTCCCTTGGTACTCGATTGGAATGAAGGCTGGTTGATATCATCTGCCATCACTTTTCTGGCCGGACTCAGCGATTTTGCCGATGGTTATCTGGCACGCAAACTGAAATTGACAACACCCCTGGGTGCAAATCTGGATTATATATGTGACAAGGTATTTATCGGTGGTATGCTGATCACCCTTGCCTTTTTCCAGTTAATCCCCGCCTGGATTCCAATAGTTGTGCTGGTGCGAGAATTGACCATAACTGTACTGCGTATCAGGCGATTAAATCCACGTCCATTGGCAACGGATATCTGGGGCAAAGCCAAAACCACCATCTCTTTTACCGCAATCGGATGGGTTACTCTCCAAAAAGAATTGCAAGCCGGCGGCGCTTTGAACTCCATCGACACTCACGTAAATCTCAGTGGTCTTTTGTCGTTAGCCCCATGGGTAATGTTTGCAGCAGTTATGCTCACCCTCATATCAGGGATAAATTACCTGTGGAAATACAGAAAAATGGATGGTTTAGGTAAATAGTCAAAACGATAAATTTCGCTTAAATGCTCCCCCGATTCATCTGAGAGGAGATGATAATACAAGTAATCTAACCGAAAGTATCCTACGAAAAGCCCACGACCCTCCCGCAATACTATGCCATGACTGACCCCTATGATTATTTAGTTCGCCAGTGCAGCATGCGAAGACGTCGATATTATTTAAGTTAACTAAACCACATCAACTTCATTTGTGTAATGCTTGGACCAGTTTGGCTAAGATTTCTAAATATCAGCTGATTGGATGCCGGATTTCCCTGCCAGTGCGGTCATTATCTCGCGAGCTTTCTGGTCTTGACCAGGTGGCACTGCTACACGGACGGTGGCGCTATCACGCCCGTTACGACTGGGCATTGAATAGTTAATCAACAGCAGTCTTTCGGTTTCATCGAAATCTATACCATCCACCTGGGCACCCCACCCCTTCCACAGATGCAGCTTGCGCCCCACATACGCACCGTCCTGAGCGATATACACCTCGCCCCGATATTTGTTGTTTTGCCAGTGGTCGTAGGTAGTTGTCAGCCAGATAACTGAAGAAAGCAGTACGCCCAAGCCGAGGAACATGCCTATCATGAGAACCCCGCTATCGCGATGGAACAACCAGAAACCAATAGTTACCATGGCCGTAATAACCATCACCAAACGGTAAAGCTGCCATTTGCCGCTGCGCTCCATCTGGTAGTCTTTTTCTGAATAATCCTGCCATTGTCCGGCAGTATAGGTCCAGTGGACCAGTATATTCTCTCCGCGAAAAATGCCGTCCAGTGCCCTGGCGCGCCCCCGGTACATCGCAATCACTATAATCCCTGTGATGGAAAGCATAATACAGAACGTCGAGATGGCAAACCCACCATTAAAACCATCCATCCCGAATATCGAGGGGGCGAAAATGCCAAAAACGAAGCCCATAGTAAGCACGATCCAAACATTTAGGGTGCGCCTAGCTGTATTCATCATGGCGGTTATTATATCATGCCTTGCAAGCTTTCAGACGACATGAAAGAGGACATCGACGCGGTTTTTTCAGGTTTAACAAAATTCATGACTATCACGTCTCATGAAATGTGGTGGTCATGTGGCTTTCAAAAACAAGCCCACCAAGCAAGCGGGTAGGTCAGTAAACCAGTCTACTCTGACACTGAAACATATTGCTCCCATCTTTCCAGTCAGCCGAAAAGGTGGGTCCAATTCAGTATGAATATTCCAATCTATACCTGCACCGGTATGGTTATTATTTTCTCTGAAATAACTTCACCACGTGTGCTGATGACAATCTGATTCAACAAAATCATGCTCTCGCTCGCGGCAAACGCCTGTTTTGCCATATACATGAGGCCACCACAACAAGGTACTTCCATGATTACTACCGTGAGGCTCTTTAACCCTCCGACTCGCAGAATCGAAGTAAGTTTTTCTAGATGGGCTTCGCAATCATCCAGTTTGGGGCAGGCTACCGCCAGAGCATGTCCGCGCAGAAAGCGTTCGTGAAAAGATGCCATGGCAAAAGGGACACAATCTGCTGTTAGCAGCAGGTCGGCGTCTTTCAGGAAAGGAGCACTGGGAGGGAGAAGAGCCAACTGGACCGGCCAGTGTCGCAAAGCTGAAGGCATAGCAACCGTTTCCTTGGCCACAGATTCAATACTATCAAACTCCAAAATGCGCGCTGAAGGGCAACCGGCAAATGGCACCTTTACTGTGTGTGCGGCTTCGTGCTTGGGTGCCTCCCCCTCAAATACTTCAGCTTCGCGTTCCTCAACGGTGATGGCGTTTTGCGGACAACCACCCAAACAAGCTCCGAGCCCGTCACAGTAGGTTTCGCTTACGAGTCTGGCCTTACCGTCAATAATGCGCAGGGCTCCTTCCACGCAAGCATCAATGCACCAACCACAACCATCGCACTTCCCTTCATCAATAACAACTATGTTACGCAGTATCTTGGCCATGTTGATCCCCTTCTAAATGACGAGTTATCTATGGGAAGTTTAAGTATTATCACTAATGTCCGCAGTGATAGAAGTCACATGCTCTCGGTTTCTCTTCGCCCGGTTTTCATAGGGGTATGCTATTATACGTGCATTGGAATAACAATAGTGTTCTATATGTTTCATACAACCATACTTTAAAGAGAACTGTTGCTTCCTGTTGTGGCAGGGCTCACTCTAAACAGCCTATTGCCAAGGAACGGATATACTAATTTTTCAAACCAAGGCAATTTTGCACCTGAAACTGAACAATTAATCTAAAAAGTACTTGGCCTCCCCAGGATATCCATATTTCGGAAGTTGGATATGATATGAATTGCCTCGAGCCCATTGTCGAACTGTTAAACCGAATGGGAAAGCCGTCTTGAAGTTTTTTATCCTATCCTTTTTCGCCTGT
>CAZUXO010000257.1:0-9039 GCA_964624325.1 uncultured Dehalococcoidales bacterium | reverse complement strand
ACCAGGTAGAACCCTTTATTATCACCTTCGTCTCCAAAATCGAGACATTCTAAGCTTCCCGCATAAACCACGGGTGGATTTTCATGTAGCACCTGATGACGGTGTATATGCCCTAGCGCCACGTAATCAAAACACTGTTTGGCTACCACGCTAGTGAGCAACATGTGTTCTTGCCCTATACTCATGGTATCTTCTGAACCCACCCTAGCTCCCTGGACCCATACATGGGCGGCCAAAACAGCAGGTAGCGAAGGGTCCAACTCATCTGAAAGTTTACCTATAACACCCGTCAAAATGTCCTGCATTGCCTGGTTTAATTGAACAAAATCAAGGTTTTTGTCGTCGTCTTTGCATACGACATTACTACGCTTGAGCCATGGAAGTGCCACGATCTGAATGATGCCACTCGGTGTCGTGATGCTAAAAATACCAGGACGCCCTCCAACATAAACTTTATGAATAGCCAATGTTTCGAAGATTTCCGTGGTGGTGGCACGCCCCGAGGCATTAGGTAAATCGTGATTGCCCACCAGTAGAAAAATGGGGATGCCGGCCTCAGTTAACCTCTTGATTCTTCTGGCAAATTCGCGTTGCTGTGTTTGGCTTGGGTCTCGACTCTTATAGGCATCGCCACAGAAAAGCACCAAATCAATTCTATTTTCAATGGCATAATCTACTAACTTATCGAGGGAAATCAAAAAGTCCAGAAAGCGCGACGATAACCCACTTGCCGGATCGACATGCCCGTATCCTTCTACTCCAAGGTGAAGGTCTGCAAAGTGGATGATTTTCATCTATACTGTTCCATTGTTTTCAATCTTAAACAACTAGGTTGGCAGCCATAACACGCTTAAGCGAATCAATGGGTGTGCGTGTCTGTTGCATGCTATCACGTTCGCGCACAGTTACCTGATTATCTTCCAGGGATTGGAAATCGATTGTCACGCAATAGGGAGTACCAATTTCGTCTTGGCGGCGATAGCGCCTACCTATACTCTGTGCGTCATCGTAGGCTGTCGACCATTGCTGGCGTAACTCAGAATACACTTCTCGAGCAAGTTTAGACAAAGGTTCTTTTTTACTTAGGGGTAATACAGCTACCTTAACTGGTGCAATCGAAGGGTGCAAATGCATCACGATGCGAACTTCCTCTTTATCGGGTTCCTCCGCATATGCATCGCACAAGAAAGCCAGCATTGATCGGTCGACGCCGGCTGAAGGCTCGATGACGTATGGAACTATTGTCTCTTTGATATCTTCGTCGAAGTAGCTCAAACCTTTGCCGCTAAACTTTGTATGCTGTTTCAGGTCGAAGTCGGCACGATTGGCAATGCCCTCTAGCTCTCCCCAATTCCAGGGAAACTGGTATTCAACATCTGTACAGCAGTGCGCATAGTGAGCCAGATCTTCTTTTGGGTGAGGCGCAAGGCGCAAATTTTCCGGTTTTATGCCCAGCTTGATGTACCATGCGAGTCTGGCACCTGTCCAGTATTCAAACCATTCCATGTCTGTGCCCGGTTTCACGAAAAACTCGAGCTCCATTTGTTCGAACTCGCGGCTACGAAAGATAAAGTTACCGGTTGTGATCTCATTTCGAAAGCTCTTGCCCTGCTGTGCGATGCCCAGCGGCAATTTTTTCCTTGTGCTAGCAATGACATTTTCAAAATTAACAAATATTCCCTGGGCAGTCTCTGGACGAAGAAACACCACATTGGCCTGTTCTTCAACGGGTCCCATGAATGTCTTAAACATTAGGTTGAACTGGCGGGGCTCTGAGAGTGGACTGCCGCATACGGCACACGATTGACTATGTATTTCATCAGCGCGAAAACGCAGGTTGCATTTTTTACATTCCACCAATGGATCGGAAAAGCCGGATATATGTCCACTCGCTTCCCAAACACGAGGATGCATCAAAATGCTGGTATCTAATCCCACCACATCGTCGCGACTCTGTACGATGGTCTGCCACCATGCTTGTTTAATATTGCGCTTCATTTCAACACCTAGCGGGCCATAGTCCCAACAACTTGAGAGTCCACCATAAATTTCACTAGATGGAAAAATAAAACCTCGTCGTTTACACAACGAAACCAGTTTTTCCATCTTACCATCAATGTGTTCAGCCAAAATATTTGCTCCTTTACTATTTGCTGTTGGTGGTGCGCAGTTGTACTAACAACTTGCCGAACATGATAAATAACAAAATCGTGCCAATGCCGACTACCAACAAAGAAAAAATGCTCAATGGTATAGAATGTGTGCCTCGTAAACCAAATAGATATGAATCCAGCATCAGGTATCCCAGAATTATCTGCGGAAGCAGCAACATATTGCTCATCAAAAATATAAAACCTGTCAAATTGACCGGAAGCTGACTGTTGCGTGCCATTATGCTGGCGAATTTCAAGAATACAACTGCTATAATAAATGAGGTTATGACGGCACCGAACTGAAATCCAAGCATAATGGTAACGAACGTTCTTTTACTCAACAAACTAAGTGGGGTCCCATCGGACTGAAACCGCAAACCAAGTTCAACGGGTAGCTGCCTGTAAACGAATACCGTCAAAGCCACACATGCCAGTGCCAACAAAACCGGCATTGCAATGTTCCGGAAACGAAAAGCGAGTCGCTCTTCTTCGGTTGTACAGGTACTTGTTTTTGCTTTTTCGTGAATTATATTTTACCATCCCAAACATCTAGCGTTACTGGCCGCGATGTCTTTCGAAACCTGCTCATTGAGAGGGACACTCACAACCTTTAGGAATAAAAGTTACCAGTTTTACCAACACATGTCAAAAGAAATAGGACTAATACCTTGGTATATTTGAAGCATGACACTTCTGAGTGATAAAATTGCCGGTATGTTACTTAGAACGCTGGAATTGGGGGATTATCAAGCCAACTGTTATATTTACGCTTCTGAAAGCGGCGGGAGAGCTTTCATTATTGACCCGGGAGACGAGGCGGATACCATAATAAGATGCGTAAAAGACTTAAGCTTGCATATTCCGTACATCATCCTGACACACGGACATCCCGATCATACTGGGGCGATAGCCGAGGTTAAAAAGGCAACGGGAGCTAAGGTCGTAATGCATAATGCCGATGCTACCATGCTCCAAGATAAATGGCTGCATTCAATGTTGGGGTTCCCTCACTCCGACATAACTCCGGACCTCTTACTCGTTGATGGGGAAACTTTAAATGTGGATGAACTCTACTTGAAAGTACTGCACACCCCGGGGCACACACCGGGATGTATCTGCCTGAAAGGTGAAGGTATCGTTTTCACCGGGGACACTCTTTTCAACATGGGCATCGGACGAACCGACCTGCCGGGTGGAAATCTGGAACGCTTGATTTCGAGCATCCATGGTAAACTGATGTTGCTTCCCGACGACACCGTGGTGTATCCCGGACACGGACCGTCCAGTAATATCGGCAAAGAACGCCGTAATAATCCAGTTCTTGGAGACGATTATTAGTCCGGTTTAAGTTTGCCCAGTTTATCTTCCAGCCTTTTCTGCTGCGCCGAAAGTGTTAAGTCGCTACGCGTCTTTTCCAGTACACCTCGAAGAGCATCGGTCGTACGCCTCAAACCTCCAGTTATACTGTCTGGGAAATCCATAGTGACCAGCACGTTGTAAATATCGTCCATATCCTCCAGCAGTTCCTCACCTCGCGAGTGGTCTCCCTTTCTGAGACTATCAAGCAAGTATCGCCTAAGCTCGCTTGCCCCTTCAGCCATGCCGTTTAGATTTTTTCAGAGTCTCTGATAAAACGAGGGTTTGGCAATTCGATACAGTTTTTCAGTAGTTCATGGGCTTCTGCCATCATCTTGCTCGCTTCAGACAGAGAGATTTGAGCCGTTTCGTATTCGTGACGATGCACCGCACGTATGGCGTGGCCAGCTAGGCGTATTACTTCGCGGCTGAGGGGTATGGCCTTTTCGCGCGCACCGTCCTGCGCCTCGAAATCACGCCGGATATGTTCTGATATGACATCCAGGTTTTTAGTTAGTCTACCCATGACAAATATCAATCCATTCAAGCATTTCTCTAGCAGCACTCTCAGGTGATTTTGCCAATACTACCGCGCTGATTACCGCTGCGGCATCAGCTCCAGCGTCAAATATGTCAGAAATATTATTCATATTGATGCCGCCAATAGCTACCAGCGGCACAGAGACCGCATTTTTGATTTCACGCAGAGAACCCAGTCCCACCACAGGACTATCGGGTTTTGTTGACGTAGAGTAAATAGCGCCACAAGCCAAATAATCAGCACCATCCACTATGGCTATTTTGGCTTCACCAACGTTCGTAACGGAGCACCCTATCAATTTATCCACAGGTAAAAAAGCACGAGCCGATTTTATCGGCAAGTCTTGCTGTCCGACATGTAAGCCGTCAGCCCCTGAAGCTAGGGCAATATCCATATAGTCGTTTATTATTAATAGTGATTCGTTCCTGCCACACAGATCCTTCAACGCCAGAGCGAGTTCAAGCAATTCTCTTTTGCCGCTTGTTTTGTCCCTTAACTGCAATATTTTCACGCCACCCGACAACACAGATGATGCGACTTCGATAACATTTTTGCCCTTTAGACTATCAAAATCTATTACAACATATAGACCGTGGATTTTTGCTGAAATATCCCGACGCGAAAGACGACTCACAAGTTCTTTTTCTATAAAATAAAGTCTAAACCGTGCTTCTTGATAGGTTTGCCCATGTATGGCCATGCCTTCTACCTTGGAAATCTCTTCCATGACACGCAAAGATTCTTCTACGCGGCGCGAGTTGGCAACTACGGTTCCCAGCAAATCACGTTTCACATTCTGTAGACTCGAAGTAATATCTAATCCAACATCATTCTGTGAATCTCGGGTGCTAATGTAACTAATTTTGGCTTCAATATTTCGGACAGAGAGTTGATGCCGCAACTCTTTAAGCTGACCAGAAAGGTTTGGGTCACCCAAAATGAACCGAGCGGTTTCTTCAAGCACTCTCAAACCCTCGCCAATACGGTTTAGCTCAACATCAATGATGCGCAACAAATTTCTGGAATTTATCTCATTCATCATGAATTTGCCATATCTACGTTTTCAAAAAGTTCCAGCGTAAACATAAAGTCGCAACGAACCTATTCCTCTCCCACCGCATTTTCTATTTGTTCAATACGCACAGCCATCCCGGATCTGTTTATCTCGATTCCTATGAAATCGATGCTCCAGCATGGTGGTGGGTCCGTCAGCGTTTGTAAGTAGTGTTGTGAGATAAGCACTAGCTTTTTCTTTTTTCGTTTGGTAATCGATTCCTCCGTAGTACCAAAAATGCGATTATGCTTGGCCCTTACCTCGAAAAAAACTATTCCGCCGTTCTTTGATGCGATAATATCGATTTCGCCGTCTGGGGAACGGTAATTCGTAACTATTATCTGATACCCGTGCCCTTTAAGGAAATCCTGGGCCAATTTCTCTCCCAGTAATCCAGTGGCTTTAGTTTTCATTTTCTTACGAAAAGCGCTCTTTTAAATGGCAAAAACTTAACCGATGAATGGGCAATAACCCCTTTGTTTCAATACATCTCCAATGTTCCCTTGTACCATAGCCTTTATGATGGCACAAACCAAATCCTGGGTATTCGTTATCCAGTTCCAACATCATGAAGTCGCGAGTGACTTTGGCGAGAATTGACGCACATGCTATGGAATAACATAATGCATCTCCGTACACTATACCTTTTTGCGGGAGATTTACGTCAGGCAAAGTAAAATAATCGATTATCAGGCTATCTGCTGCTGGTATCAGTTCTTCGATTGCGAGTTTCATAGCCAGTTTGCTCGCATTTACTATACCGATCGCATCTATAATATCATGTGTCACAACTCCAATGCCCACCGCAGTCGCCGTTTCTTGAATATGGCTGAAAAGGTATTCGCGCTTTCTGGAAGTGAGCATCTTGCTATCGCGCACTTCTTTAAGCCAGTGCTTGCGTAGGTTGCATGGCAGTATGACAGCGCTAGCCAACACGGGACCAGCCAAACATCCCCGCCCAACCTCATCCACCCCCGCAGTCAATTTGAAGCCTTCAGTCAATAAGTGGCGCTCTTCGGAAAAACTAGGCTTAATTTTTGTTCGTTCATGGCTTTTCATTATTCATCTCACGACAACAGCCTTAAACGGCTATTGCAACGTGGAATTTGGAAACTCTGAATCTACCCCGAATATCTGTATTTGTTTTTAAATGTTGAAGCATTTTCGTTTTGAGATATGTCGTTTGGCCTTGCCCCAGATGATATCAGCTATGATAGCCTTTGGTAATAAAGCATCAATTACCACAAACCGCTTTGGTTCATTGCGCGCCAGTTGTAGATAACCCTGCCGCACTTGTTCGTGAAAAGCCACGTTTTCGATCTCAAAACGGTCTGGTCGTTGATCACTTTTACGCGCCAGTCCTTCTTTCGAAGGAAGATCCAACAATATGGTCATCGTAGGTTTCAAATCGTTGGTAGAAAGAACGTTTAGCCGTTTTATCGCATCAATATCAAGGCCACGTCCATATCCTTGATAAGCCAGCGTGGAATCATAGAAACGATCACATATCACCACTTCACCCCTGTTGAGAGCAGGGCAGATAACTTCTTGAATTAGTTGATTGCGCGAGGCATTGAATAACAAAAGCTCTCCTGTGGCCGATAGTCTGACTTCTTTCCGCCATTTCAGCCATCGGCTGATGTTCTCGCCCAGTACTGTGCCCCCGGGTTCGTGTGTGATGATAGCAGGTATATTTTCCTTAACAAGTCTACGGTAGAGAGCTTTAGATTGGTAACTTTTACCACAACCTTCACCCCCTTCAAAGGTGATAAAGAAAGGCATTATCTCGCTTCCCTGTAAATCAACACATGTCGATTAGGCTCGTGTCCAACACTACGCGATGACAGCTTATTTCTTTCAGCGACGAGATGCTGTAAACGACGAATATAGGCGCTCTGTGGATTAAGCTCAACAGTGTTATCCTCATTATGCATAACATCGGTGGCAGCATTCTCAGCTTCAAGGAGAGCCGTAGTCAAGCCCTCCTGCCGTTCGAGTGATAACCCCATTTCACGCATTTTTACTGCATTTGGATGCATCGTTGCCAGCATATGCCTTAATTGCATGGGTGTATGAGTTCTAAGCACGTATATAGGCACTCCATGACTTTCTGCGTCACGTATCTTCTGCGGCTTTTGTGGAAATAGCTCTTTGAAGTTACCATCAATCCGGCAGTTCGAATATCATCGGTAATGTTGATCGTTAGTCCCATATTATCAGCTTCTTCCTCTAGCCGTTGTCGATTGATACCAAAGAGATACATGCGCGGTGCTTCTTCATGTTTACCAGTAATTTTTGCTGTGATGGCTACCTTAGGAGACTCTGTAGTTTTTTCCTTTTCGATGCGTACCTCACCATTTTCCAGCCAGCGGATCTCCTTTTCAGGTGGTTGCCCGCGCAGACTAGAATCCACCGCTTCAGCGGTGTCAGTATGCACTGCTACTTTATACCTATCCTGTATCTCAACTACAACATTGAAAGTAGGTGGTGATTTTCGTTCCAAAATTGTCTTTTGTGTGCCCCGCCTCTTGGCTTCTTCATCTCCCAGTGTGACGGCCTGAATGCCACCAATAAGATCAGAAAGGGTCGGATTTATCATCAGGTTTTCAAGCGTGTTACCATGCGCAGTTCCAATCAACTGCACGCCTCGCTCGGCAATGGTACGAGCGGCCATGGATTCAAGTTCGGTGCCTATCTCGTCAATGATTATCACCTGCGGCATGTGGTTTTCTACGGCTTCTATCATCACAGCATGCTGCTTGGTCGGGGTTGCCACTTGCATGCGACGTGAGTGACCGATGGAGTGGTGGGGAATATCTCCATCACCGGCTATTTCGTTTGAGGTATCCACAATTACCACGCGCTTTTTTAAATCATCTGCCAGCACGCGGGCGGCCTCGCGCAACATGGTAGTTTTTCCTATACCGGGACGTCCCAGTAACAGGACGCTTTTGCCAGATTGTATCAAATCTTCGATGATTTTGACCGTTCCTAATACCGCGCGTCCCACGCGACATGTCAATCCCACTATGCGACCTTCGCGGTTACGAATGGCAGAAATACGATGTAGTGTGCGAGCAATGCCAGCCCGATTGTCGTCCCCAAACCCCGAAATGCGCGAGGTGACATAATCTATGTCTTCTTGATTGACATCACGACTATCTAATATAACATCTCTGTCTGCAAATCTTGCTTCGGGAGGACGGCCCAAATCTATGATGATTTCAAGAAGACTCTCCACATTTTCTTGCGTGGATAAGAGAGTTCTAATTTTAGAAGGGAGTTTGTCTAATAAAGCCTGAAGTTCAGAATTTACCTGTGGTTCTTCAGGTTCTGCAATTTCAATTTTTGTTGCTCTTAGCATTAGCTTTTCCCTTTCGTATTTTATATCGCTCATAATTCTTTGGCAAATTATTTGGAGTTTATTCAAGCGGACGTTTGGAGGGAATTCCAGTTCGACGCGGAAAATCATGTGGCGTATCGGTCAGCTTCTCGACAATCACCAAGTAGCGATTATCCATAAGCTCAGGGATTTCGACACTTCTGACCTGCGGGAATCCCCCACCCAGAATATGTATAGCTTTAATCGAAGCTTCCAACTCGTCATGAATATTGCCTTTTTTTTGTGCAACTAAATAGCCCCCTTTACGACAAAAAGGAAGCGTCAGTTCAACGAGCACAGGCATTCCCGCAAGCCCTCTTGCCACTACCCCATCGAACTGCTCTCGGTATTCCAACAAGTGAGCCGCTTCCTCAGCACGAGATGAAACGATAGTAACATTCTCCAAAGCCAGGTACTGAACCATGTGTTTCAGAAACTTAGCCTTTTTGTTGGTAGCTTCAAGCAAAACGAGACCTATTTGTGGAAACGCTATTTTTAGTGGCAATCCGGGAAACCCACCTCCACTTCCCACATCCATGAGCTTATAGCCTGC
>CAZUXO010000256.1:0-11502 GCA_964624325.1 uncultured Dehalococcoidales bacterium | reverse complement strand
AACGATGCACCCTTGTAAGGTGAGTACTCAACGTAACCAGCCTGATGAAGTTTCTGTAGCATCTCAGTTACGCTGGCAGGAGCTATCTCTAACCGTCGCGAAATCTCCGTAGTCCCTACTTTCTTGTCGACCTGGGTAAGCGTGTAGAGAGCCTCAAGATATTCCTCGGCCTGGTGACTAATTTCACTTTTACTCAATCGTGTTCTCCAATTTTTAGGCTTACCTAAATTTAACACAAGACTCTGGTTCTGTCAATATGACATCACCATAAAAGCGTCACAAATACGTCAATAAAACCACCTTCACTTGATAACTACAAACCAACAGTTCGAACGGTAATTTCAAATAGATCGGAACGAAGCGTCAACCAACGTCTCGGCCGGAAAATATGTGCCTCGCTTTATGAAGATTTTACCCTACCTTTAAGGTAGTTTGAATGCAAATATCTAATTCGGTTTCTCTTTTGAAGCGCCAAGAAGAGTCAGGTATAATGTCTCCCAATGGATACGAGCGAACGAACTGATATAAAAACTCAGGCCAGAAATGAGATCAATCGGCGCCAGGCGGAGTTTCGTATTCTCACCCACCAGATACACAGCCACCCCGAGACCGCCATGAAGGAGCACCTGGCAGTCGGCTGGTTAACACAGGAGTTGGCAAATCAAGGGTTTTCGATTGACTGTGGTATATGCCAGCTTCCGACTGCCTTCCGTGCCTCCTACGGCCAGGGCAAACCGGTGATCGCTTTCATCGCTGAATACGATGCACTGCCAGGGTTGGGACATGCCTGCGGGCACAACCTTATCGCCACCGCCGCTGTGGCCGCCGCCATCGGGACGAAAAAGGCTGTGGACAGGTTCGGCGGAATCATTCAGGTCATCGGCACTCCCGCCGAGGAGCTAACCGGTGGCAAAATAATTATGGCTGAGCGTGGAGCTTTCGCAGGCATCGATGCTGCCATGATGATGCACCCGTCCACATGTAACAGCGCCATGATAACGGCATTGGCATGCATGGCACTCGATGTTGAATTCTTTGGCAAAGAAGCCCATGCCGCCGCCCATCCAGATCTCGGTATCAACGCGCTGGAAGCCATGATTCTATCGTTCAATTCCATCAATTCGCTGCGCCAGCATATCCGTAGTGAAGCGCGTATCCACGGTATCATCACTGACGGAGGTAAGGCAGCCAACATCGTTCCCGCCCACTCGGCCGGGCGTTTCCTCGTACGCGCCGGCAATATCGGTTATCTTAATGCGCTCAGAGAAAAAGTGCTGGACTGTTTCAAAGCCGCCTCACTGGCCACCGGAGCGCGCTTGGAGTACCACTGGGACGAAAAGGAATATTACGCTCCCATGCGAAATAACGTGGCTATGGCACGTCTATATTCGGATAATATGGAGAAAAACGGGAGTGCCGTCCCTATGTTCAACCCGGAACAATCTTTCGGCAGCACCGACATGGGGAACCTCAGCCAGATAGTTCCTTCCATCCATACCTCGGTGTCTATCGCCCCACCTGGCGAGAGTGAGCATACAGTAGAGTTCGCTCGTTACGCTGCCACTGAACGAGGACTAACAGAAAGCCTGATAGCAGCCGCCGGTCTAGCCATGACCGCAATAGATCTTCTGGGGTCACCGGGCACGCTCGCTGAAGTCAAACAAGAGTTTGAGGATGGCTAGCTTCGCCTCGTGAACAAAATACATCGTTGCTCCTCCATACTTTGCGGTCTCCACCCAGATTATTCACGAATATCAAACTTAGACTACCTGCCGCGGACGAATGTTTCAGAATGAATTTCATTGCATATTTTGCTACGCTCAAATGGTAGGGGTATAATGTTGCGGTTGTTTGCATTCGACTGATCGCTCGCAAGAGATGAAATATTATCTGGGTATAGACGTGGGTTCGGTATCCACCAAGCTAGTTGTCTTGGATGGTTGCTGGAAGCTGGCGGCACATGTTTACATACCCACATACGGCGAACCTGTCACTTCCGTGACAAATGGGCTTAAACAAATCCAGAAGCAACTGCCTAATAATGTCTCTTTCAATCGTTCGGCGATAACGGGCAGCGCAAGACAACTTGTTGGTAAACTGGTAGGAGCGGACATCATCAAAAACGAGGTCACCAGCCAGGCCGTCGCCGCGTTGCACCACTTTCCTCAGGCTCGTACCGTAATCGAAATAGGTGGACAGGATAGCAAGATCATCTTGCTGCGCGACGGGCTGGTGGCAGACTTTGGTATGAACACCGTTTGCGCCGCTGGCACCGGCAGCTTCCTGGATCATCAGGCACAGAGGTTGGGTCTGAGCATGGAAAAATTTGGGGAGATGGCCTGCCTCAGTAAGGCGCCCGCCAAAATTTCGGGCAGATGCACCGTCTTTGCCGAATCGGAGATGATACATAGACAGCAGAGCGGTGGCAAACTGGAAGATATTGTTTTTGGATTATGTCAAACACTGGCGCATAACTATTTCAACAGCGTAGCCGCCGGAAAGGAAATTCTCCCTCCTGTAGTGTTTCAGGGTGGACTGGCCCTCAACCGAGGCATAGTGCGTGCCTTGGAAGACGAACTTAAGAGTGAAGTGGTAATCCCTGAACATCCAGAACTAATGGGTGCCATCGGGGCAGCTCTGCTAGCTGGACGGCAGGCACCAGGCTAATTTACCAGCTAAAAAGTTTTCACGATCTAAACTATTCGGTTAATAAAGCTCACAAGGAGAAACATGAAAATTGCAGTTGACGCTATGGGGGGCGATTACGCCCCTGTTGAAATCGTAAAAGGGGTAATCAAGGCCATCCACGAGTACAAAGGCATAGAAATCATCTTGATCGGCAAACAACCTTTGCTGCACGTGCTGGCAGGAAAACAAATAAAGAAGCTGGGCATAAGCGTGGTGCATGCCGAGCAGAATATCGAATTCCACGAACACCCCATGGAAGCACTACGAAATAAGCCGGACGCTTCCATACCTGTAGGGATCGGACTAATCAAGCAAGGCAAAGCTGACGCTTTTATTTCCGCCGGCTCAACAGGGGCAGTTTTTGCCGCTGCCCTGACTATGTTGGGAAAAGTGGAGGGGGTCTCTCGACCAGCTATCGCCAGCATCATAAACCTGAGCCACACACGGTTGCCAGCCCTGTTGCTAGACGCCGGTGCTAACGCCGACTGCCGCCCTCAGCACATGGTCCAATTCGCCCAGCTCGGAAACCTCTATGCCAGTCGAATCTTTGGTTTGGCATCACCGCGTATCGGCCTACTTTCAAACGGTACGGAGGATACCAAGGGGAATCGCTTGACGGTAGAGACCCACCAGATCCTCAGAAAGTCCGGGCTAAATTTTATCGGAAATATCGAAGGCAATGACCTGGTGAACGATGTTGCAGACATAATTGTCACCGACGGATTCACTGGCAACATCCTGCTCAAGGCGCTGGAGGGACTGGGAGAATCCATCGTCAGGATTCGCGGGGTGGAAAAAGCCCATACAACGGGCAATCCACGGCTAACCGGAAAATCCCTTTCGGCCGCAGTTGGCCTGAGTTCGTTCATTAGAAATATGGACTATAGCGAGTTCGGCGGTGCCTGCCTGCTGGGTGTCAGAGGAAATGTTATAATATCGCACGGGAGAAGCAAAGCCAAGGCTATCAAGAACGCCATTGGCATCGCCAATCGTACCGCAGAACAAAATATCGCCAAAGCACTCAGTGAGGTGAAATATGAACCCGGAGAAGACAAACCAGCCATATGATGTCATTATAATCGGGGGAGGACCGGCGGGGCTTTCCGCCGCTATTTACACTTCACGCGACCGACTGGATACTTTGCTCATCGAGAAAGGTCTCACAGGCGGAATGATCAACGAAGCCGATAAAATGGATAACTTTGCAGGCTTTCCGGAGGGTATTTCCGGCATGGACCTGGCCTCCAAAATGTTACAACAAGCCCAAAAGTACGATCTTAAAGACGTGAACGCCGAGGTTACAAGCATAGAAGTCCAAAACAAACATACCTTTATCGTAAAGACTTCCGATGGAGAATTTATTTCAAAGGCCATTGTCCTCGCCGGCGGTTCTGACAAGCAGAAGATGGGAGTCCCTGGCGAGAAGGAATACACCGGACGCGGCGTCTCCTACTGCGCTACATGCGATGCCCCGTTCTATACCAACAAAATCGTGGCTGTGGTGGGAGGAGGCAACTCCGCATTGTACGAAGCCCTGCATCTGGCAAAATTCGCTGCGAAAGTGTTCATTATCCACCGCCGTGACCAGCTACGCGCCACCGCTGTAGTTCAGGAACGCGCCAAAGCAGAGCCAAAAATAACGTTTATATTTAGTAGTATTGTGGAAGGGGTGTCGGGCGGAGACTTTGTGGAAAAATTAACGCTAAAGAACGTCGTTACCGGGAAACAATCCGAACTCAGGCTTGATGGAGTCTTCGCATCCATTGGGCTTAAACCCAACACGGGCTATCTCAAGGAACTGGTGACTTTGGATGAGGCTGGCATGGTAGTGGTAAACGACAGGATGGAAACGAATGTGCCTGGGATCTTCGCAGCCGGAGACATACGCCATAACTCCATACGCCAGGCAATCGCTGCTGCGGGTGACGGGGCTATCGCTGCTATCAGCGCCAAGAAATGGATAGAAGAGGGTTAGGCATAAATCCCATCTTTATCTCTCACAGTCTTTCGACTTTTCCCCGGGGGAGTGAGGAAGCGAGGAGATCCGCAGTATTCCCAAGGAAAGGTAAATCGTCATTTCGCTTCAATAAATAGCTCGAAAAAGGACTTTGCGTTATTTAACTCCCACTCCGCTTCTAGTATAATGAGATGTCTGAAAAATCCCCTGAGGTGAAAACTGCATGAAAGTTGTATTTTTTAAAGATGTCCCCAATGTGGCTAAAGCTGGTGAAATGAAGGAGGTCAACGACGGTTATGCCCGCAACTTCCTCATACCCAAAAACCTGGCCGCCGTGGCCCACGCTGACATCCAGCAGCATGTCGAAGCCGAGCATCGCGCCAGCGCTCGGCGACAGGCCCAGGCTGATGCCGAAATTGAAGCCCTGGCAAATACAATCGAGGGCAAGATTGTCAATCTGAAGGGCAAGGTGGGTGCGAAGGACCAGCTTTATGGTTCCATCACAAATAACGACGTGGCAGAAGCCCTTTCAAAGGTGCTTGGTCTAGATATCGACAAACGCAAAGTAGAGCTAACAGAACCCATCCGCCACACCGGCACCTTCGAGGCCGTAATACGACTGAGCGGAGAGCTCACACCCAAGATAAAGGTAAAGGTCACCGGCGAGAAAACATAAAATGGCGAACGACAGGCTCCCACCTCATGATATCGACGCCGAAGAGGCAGTCAACGGCTCGCTGCTGATCGACGGCAAAGCCGTGTTCCAGGTGGCAGTATTGCTGCGCCCCGAGGATTTCCTTTCCGAAGCTAACCGCTGGATATATCAGGCTTCTCTCCTGTTGTATCACCGCGACGAGGCCATCGGCCAGATAACTGTGGCACAGGAACTTGAACGATTGGGGCAGCTGGAAAAGGTGGGTGGAGCAGCATATCTAAATCACCTCATCTCCATCGTGCCGACCTCACTGGATATCGAACATTATGCGCGCATCGTGTACCGCCTATCCATCATGCGCCAGCTCATCTCTGCCGCCGACAGAATATCGGGAATGGGCTACGATGCCGACCCGGACATCGCCTCCACACTCAATAAAGCTGAGGACGTTCTCTTCAGGCTTCGCACCGAACGCGGGCGGCTAGATTTTGTTCCCATCAAGAATATCCTGGATAAATATTTCGAAGTCCCCCCTCCGCCCGAAGTGGGCGTGCTGCAGCGCCTCCCACACATATATTCGGGCTTTCACGGACTGGACGAGTTGCTTGGCGGGATGCAGCGCTCCGATCTGATCATCCTGGCTGGACGCCCCAGCATGGGGAAAACATCTCTAGCGCTTAACATCGCGCGCAACGCAGCACTTGAGCAGGGAGCCTGCGTTGCCCTCTTCAGTCTGGAAATGTCACGCGAATCTCTGGTGCAACGCCTCCTGGCCAGCGAGGCCGAGGTCAATTCCAAACACATGCGATTGGGATTGAATACGGAAGAGGAAGAGCGCGCTATCATGGAGGCGCAGGGCAAGTTATCAACCGCAGCCATATATATCGATGATTCCCCCATGTT
Source organism: uncultured Dehalococcoidales bacterium (assembly GCA_964624325.1). Taxonomy (GTDB): domain Bacteria; phylum Chloroflexota; class Dehalococcoidia; order Dehalococcoidales; family UBA1222; genus SURF-27. Next base: position 5,299 of record CAZUXO010000256.1, on the reverse strand, counting down.
GCGAGTGGTGGAAATGCGTAGCAAGGCCAGGCGACTCCACTATGAACGCCCACTTGACCTAATCATCCTGGATTACCTTCAACTCCTGCAGAGCGAAGGCAGGTTGGAAAACCGCGTTCAGGAGCTTTCCAACATCACACGAGCTCTAAAAGCGCTGGCCAGAGAACTCAACGTGCCGCTCATCGCTGTATCCCAACTGTCTCGTGCGGTGGAAGGACGGACTTCGCACGTGCCTCAACTCTCTGATTTGCGCGAATCTGGCTCTATCGAACAGGATGCCGACATAGTTGTATTCATCTACCGTGACGAGGTTTATTACAAAACTGAAGATGAATGGGCCCGCGAACACGGCGACCTGGAATACCCGCGCGAGATGGCCGATATAATTGTTGCCAAACACAGGAACGGTCCCATCGGCCAGGTAAAGGTGCGGTTCAAGAACGCCCTCACCAAATTCGAAAATCTCTCAAATTCAGAGCCCCTAGTTCGATGAAAACCTTCGACGGTTTTCCATCCGGCATGCAGTTCACCCCCGTGCCCAATCTCTTTATGAACATGTTAATGCCGAGCATGGACAATCCGGAGCTCAAATGCATGCTGTATATCTTCCAGACGATATACCTGAAGAAAGGGACACCGCGCTTCGCTGCGCTCAGCGAGCTTATGTACAATCCGGCACTCACTGCCAGCCTGCAACACGAAGGAAAGTCCGGCGAGGAAAACATTAAGGTAGCCCTAGAGTCGGCCATAAAACGTGGGGCCATCATATCGCTTGAGGTAACACTCGCAGGCAAGCAGGACCAGCTATTTTTCCTGAACACGGCCAGTGACCGCGAAGCAATCGAGCGTATCAAAAACGGAGAAATGAAGCTACCCAGTGTGGAGCCAGCCAAATCAGTCGTCGCACCTACTAAACAGAAGGATATATTCAGTGTGTACGAAGAAAACATAGGCATGCTGACCCCCATGATGGCAGAAGAAATCAAGGACGCATTGACTCAGTACCCCGAAGAATGGATCCGGGACGCCATCCGCGAAGCGGTGGATGCTAATAAACGCAATTGGCGTTATATTGCGCGCATACTGGAGCGCTGGATGACCGAAGGTAGGAAAAATGGAACACATCGGCCAGATAGTCAAAAAGAAGCCCATGACAAATACACCAGTGGCCCCTATGGGCACCTCACCCAGCACTAAGACAAGATCGAAGACGGAAGAGAGCAGCGTTTGCCCGTTTTGTCATGGGGCTGCTTTCGTGCATCCTCAACTACTGAATGGAGGAACCGATTACCGCAACGCTGTCCCTTGCAAGTGTGCCAAAAAGGCCGAAACGAGCAAGCGCCATTTGCGCCTCGAAGAATATTCTAATCTGGGAGCATTACGTAATCTCACTTTCGATAAACTGTCGCCTCAGGGCAGGAGCGGCTCCAGTGTCAGTCAGCAGCGTTTCAGCGCGGCATTAGAGGCCGCCAGGAAATTCGCCGCCGAACCAGCGGGATGGATCGTTTTCATCGGTCCAACCGGTAGTGGAAAGACACACATGGCAGCAGCCATCGCGAACGAACGCATAGAACGCGACTCTCCCGTTCTTTTCATCACCGCAGCCGATTTGCTGGACCACCTGCGCGCTGCTTTCAACCCACAAAGCGAGATGCCCTACGACCGCCTTTTCGATCAGGTACGTAACTCACCGCTTCTGATCCTCGACGACCTGGGGACGCAAGCAAGCACTGCCTGGGCGCAGGAGAAACTCGACCAGCTTCTAAATCACCGCTTCCACCATGAATTGCCAACCATCATCACCTCTGAGAAACCCCTGGCCGAATTGGACGAAAGGCTGCGAAGTCGCCTGGGTGAGGCCAGGTTATGTCAAATATTTACACTTGAAGAAAATCCAGGGGAAATGGATTGCGCCTGGGCAGAGAGCCTGGTGCTTCAGAAGAGTATGACCTTCGCCAGTTTCGATTACAGGCGTGTTAACCTGCCGCAGGAGCAGCAGGACAATCTGGAAAGAGCCTATCGCCTGGCGCTGGAATTCGCCAAAGGCCCCGAAGGCTGGCTGGTATTCCAGGGAGCCACGGGTTGCGGCAAGACGCATCTGGCGTCGGCTATTATTAATTTCCGGTACCAAGCCAAAAAGGCAGCGTTGTTTGTGGTGGTACCTGAGTTTCTGGACCATCTGCGCTCAACGTTCAGCCCTGATAGCAAGGTTACCTACGATCAGATGTTCGAGCGCGTCAAGACCACGCCGCTTTTGGTGCTGGATGATTTCGGTGAGCAGAGCACCACGCAGTGGGCACAGGAGAAGCTCTACCAGGTTATCAACTACCGCTATAACGCGCAGCTACCCACGGTGATAACCACCAGCCGAGCCTTAGAGGAGCTGGAGGGCCGTATAAGCTCGCGCCTGGCAGACCACAAGATGAGTACTCCCTTTGCCATCATGGCGCCCGACTACCGCACGGATATAAGATCGAGCGGTACGATGAAGAGACCATATGTGAAGAGGGCACGGAATCCCAGGGGGGAATAAGAAAATCCCGCTATACCGGGGAATCAACGGGCTTCGGTAAAGCACATTTTAAAGTGATGGTGTCTATACCATCACGGATAGCGGAATAACTCCCAGGTCCTGACCTTCGACTTCCTGAGGTGTGACCTGCGCCGTCATTTTGTTGATCATTTCACGCATCCGGTTCATATTCTCTTCTGAAAGACCAGTAGCAGGGATAATGCTGATATCCTGTTCCGGATCCCCTTCTTTGTAGCAAACGCCGATTCGAAAAACGCTGTGTTCGTAGGCATAAAAGGTAAGCTTGATACGCGAAGCTCCGGCGGCTCCTGTTTCAATGCAATCGAGGCGAATGTTGCTCATGGGGTAATTCTCTTCAGCCTTATCGCTTTCACCCATGTATACTGACAGCTTCATATCTGGCTGCGAATCCACCGCCGTAGTTACCGTCACACTGCGGCGTGCCGGGAGCGGACTGCCTTTAGGTATCATAACGATGTAATCTCCGGTACGGGAGGCAAAACCCAACGACCATTTTGAAACAGCTGTCATATTTGAAACTTTAAAGGATTAAGTCACACCTGTCAATTTTTTTGTTTGCCTTACTGTTCTGTTTCCTGCTCCAGAATTTCGTAAAAGATATTTTTCGCTTCGCGTTCCAACCAGGGAACATGCCCACATTTTTTCAGTAAAATAAGCCTGAAGTCCTTAATAACGCCTGCCAATGGTACTCGGATGCCTTCAACGGGGTGAGGATCATAATCCCCATGAATCGCTAGCAACGGGCATTTGATGTCTTTCCCCAGCGATAGCAATTCGCCGCTTTGCCTGAGAGCCGCAGCCTGCGGCCAGATGGCAGAAAAAATATCCCAGCGGCAATCTGCCTCGCTATCATGAGGCAAAGGATCGAAAGAATCGACGCGGCCGTATAGTCTGCCTACTCTGGCCATTAATAAGTTTTTGTCCCCCCTGTAGTCAGGATTGTCCAATTCTGATTTGAGTGTGTGGATCTCTTCACGTTCAACCGGGCTCAGGCGTTCAAAACGCACACGGTCGGTATCAAGGGCATAGTCCGGTGTGAATGGGGCGCTGCTTACCATAATCAGTTTCGAAACCAATGACGGATGGCGTGCCGCCAGCATAAAGCTGAGCCAGGCTCCCCACGAATAGCCGACCAATATGGTCTGGTGAGCGACCTCCCCGGAAATCGCCCGCATTAATTCTTCGACTTGCCCCTCAATGGTGCTTGCGGTCTGTAAAGGTTCGAGGACACCACGAGTTTTAGCCAGTTCTCTGGCGACCGGCATCATTTCTCCGGAAGCGCGCGGGCCGCCATGTCCCAGCGCTATCCTGAACGGAGGGTTGCCATATTTCCGCAGGATTATCATGCTTTATTGTACCACCAGCTTACGGTATATTTTAGTTAAAGTCACCATTAGTTCACTAGTTGAACCCAAGGCTTTAGCATTAGGAATTAAAATATGCAGAGGATATTGCGCTTTCTCAACCCGCTGTTCCTCCCCTTCTTGGGGGGTATGCTTGTTTTCGCCGCATGTGGACAACCAATCCCTACCGGATACGATACCTATACCCTGCCTGATAAGGGTATCGCGCACTTGTCTTTCGAATATCCGGCCGCTTTCTACGTTAGGCAGGTGCAGCTTTTCGATGATACAGGTTTCGAAAGAATGGATATCGATGGCCCATACTCTCGAAAATACCGAGACCGGACCACCATGTGGGTAGTAGCGCAAAGATACCCCTCAAATACCACGGTCAGCGAACTGGTTCAAAATTCCGCGAACACAGCTAGCGCACTTCCGGGTTACCGACTAATCGAAAGGTCCCCTATAAACATCAATGGCATTGCCGCTGAACAGCATATCTATTTTTATCTCACTACCCGGTCAGACTATGAGAAAAAGGTGCTGGGATTCGCGCCTGCCTCCATGGTAACCCGGGAAGTCTTTTTCGCTTTCAAAGACCTGCAATGGACGGTTGGCATGAGCGCCGACGAAAGCACAGTAAAGACTGATACTATCGGTTTCGAACATCTGCTTCAAACACTTACCATGCTTCCATGAAATCTAATCATCAAAGATCTGAGACCAAAAGCGAAAAATGGCGCAATAATTCGCCGTGGAGGAACCTTCTTTGGTAAATACCGGAACAAGTCCAATCTCTTGTAAGAGTAATTCACTGTAGAGGAAGACTTTATATGTTTGAAGATTTCGAGATAGAAATCCACTGCCCTGAATGCGATACCGGTCTGGACGTTAAGCTCAGCCAGATAACTCGAGAAGAATCAGTTGCCTGCCCGCATTGCAAGAAAAACATCCACCTAAAACCTGATCCGAAACCAGGCCGTGAGGAAGTGCAAAAGATCAATGAGTCTTTCGACGGGATCAACCAAGCTATACGCAAGAAAATTGCTAATAGCTAAAAACTCTATTCGAACCCGTCATCAGGCAACTGCCCGGAGGTTTCAGCCTGACACATCATAGTCTCGATTTGCCATCGGCAATGTTTTTAACCTAGAATATAGTAACTCAAAAATATCAGCGAGAGATTTTTGTTAATCAACAGTCCGGTGCTGGTTCTCAATCAAAGCTATGAGCCTCTGAATATCTGCCAGGCGCGCCGGGCGGTAGCTCTGGTGCTTGAAGGAAAGGCTGAGATGCTCGAGGACGGGTTGGGGTTTTTCCACAGCTCGCACGCAGCATACCCTATACCCTCGGTCATAAAGTTGGACTACATGGTCCGCCGCCCGCGCTCCGAAAGAAAGCT
>CAZUXO010000255.1:0-3710 GCA_964624325.1 uncultured Dehalococcoidales bacterium | reverse complement strand
CCTCCCCCCACCCCCCAGTTTACCCCCTCCAGCATTGTGTGATATACTATATCGATAACCGTGTGAGGAGGAGGCAACAAAACTTTGCCAGACACCGCTACAATTAAACAATTGCTCGAAGCCGGTACCCATTTCGGACATCAGACCGGACGCTGGCATCCGCGCATGAAGAACTATATCTTCACCAAGCGCAACGGCATCCACATCATCGACCTGGAACAGACAGCCGGCATGCTCACCAAGGCCAGTGATTTCATCAAGAACATCGTTGGAGAAGGTGGTAAAATTCTTTTTGTCGGCACCAAGAAACAGGCCCAGGCTATCGTGCAGGAAGAGGCCAAACGCGCCGGGATGTTTTATGTCAATCTGCGCTGGATTGGCGGCACGCTTACAAATTTCGCTGCAATTCAAAGCCGCATCGATTATCTGGTAAGGCTGGAGGACCAGCAAGCCAAGGGTGAACTGGCCCGCCTGCCCAAGAAAGAAGCCCAGAAACTTACCGAGGAAATTGAAGAGATGAATGCCCAGTTGGGCGGCATCAAGGAAATGACTTCTCTACCCGATGCCCTCTTTATAGTTGACCCTTCCAAGGAGCGAATTGCCATCGCCGAAGCCCAGAGATTGGGTATACCTGTAATTGCTATGGTAGACACTAACTGTAACCCAGATGAAATCGATGCCCCTATACCCTCCAACGACGATGCCATCCGCGCAATAAAACTGGTAACCAGCAAGATTGCCACAGCCATACTGGAAGCCAAGGGCGGGATGACCGTAGCCGTGGAAAAGGGCGATGTGCCCAACCCATCCGAAACTACTCCGGTGGTCCCTTCCGTCAAAGTCCAATAAACCAAGGAGATACAATTGGAAATTTCTACCTCCAGTGTTAAGGAACTCAGAGAAAAGTGCGGTGCCGGATTCATGGACTGCCGCAGTGCACTTGTGGAAACGCAGGGCAATCTGGAAAAGGCAGCTGAACTACTCAAAGAGCGCGGATGCGCCAAGGCTGCTAAAAAAGCTGACCGCGTTACCGCTCACGGGTTGGCTGAAACCTACATCCACACTGGAGGCCGCGTGGCGGCTATGGTGGAACTCAATTGCGAAACCGATTTCGTGGCCCGCACCGAAGAGTTCAAACGCCTGGCGCATGATATTGCCATGCAGGTGGCCGCCATGAACCCAACATTTGTACTGGCCGAGCAGGTACCATCAGGGATGGAAATCCCCGAAGGCGAGATCATCTGCTTGCTGGACCAGCCTTTCATCAAGGATCCTTCCAAAACCATCAAGAACCTGATAGTAGAAGTTGTTGCCCGTGTGGGCGAGAACATCCGCGTCAGCCGTTTTGCGCGGTTTGAAGTAGGCGTTTACCCGGGGTAACGCAAAGGACTGAGCTCAATATGGTTCAGGCCAAGTTCAAAAGGGTCCTGCTGAAACTCAGCGGTGAAGCCTTCAAGGGCGGTCAGGCCGATACCGATATTGACGCTGCTACTGTTTCGGACGTTGCCCGCCGAATCAAACAGGCCCATGAGATGGATGTACAAGTAGCCATCGTGGTGGGAGCAGGCAACATATGGCGTGGAGCTACCGCTGAAAAGGCCGGGTTCGACCGCGTAACCGCTGACTACGCCGGTATGCTTGCCACCGCCATCAACGCCTTAGCCCTTCAGGACACCCTCGAAAGATTAGACGTACAGGCACGGGTACAGTCGGCCTTAACAATACAGCAGGTGGCCGAACCGTTCATCAGGCGACGCGCTATTCGACACATGGAAAAAGGCAGGGTCGTCATTCTGGCCTGTGGCACCGGCAATCCCTACATGACCACCGACACCGCCGCGGCGCTACGCTCAATTGAGCTTGGGGCCGAGGTACTGTTGATGACCAAAAATTATGTGGATGGAGTCTATAACGCCGACCCGCGCAAAGACCCAACCGCCAGCAAATTCGACCACATCACATATTTGCAGGCACTCAATATGCGTCTCCAGGTAATGGATACGACGGCGCTTACGCTTTGCATGGAAAATAAACTGCCCATTATAGTTTTTAACCTTCATGCGGAACGCAGCGTCGAGCGCGCCATTAGCGGCGAACCCATTGGCACGCTAATAGATAGCGAGGAGAGAAAATGATAGAACCTGCTTTGCTCAGAGCTGAAGAGAAGATGAAAACCTCTGTGGACGTTCTCAAGCGCGAGCTGTCGGCCGTGCGCACCGGGCGCGCCAGCCCAGCCCTGGTGGAACATGTGCGCGTGGATTATAACGGGGTGCCTACCCCACTCAACCACATCGGCAGCGTCTCGGTTTCAGGCACCAACCTGCTCATCATACAACCCTGGGACCCCAATGTTATCACAGCCATCGAAAAAGCCATTTTGAAGTCCAACATGGGACTGACCCCCAGTAGCGATGGACACGTCGTCCGGTTGGCCATCCCGGCACTCTCGGAAGAGCGCCGTCAGGAACTTACCAAAATGGTTAAAAAGATGGTCGAGGAACAGAAGATCGTTGTACGCAACATTCGCCGCGATGCCATAGAAGAGCTTAAAAAACAAGAGAAAAACAAGGAGGTCTCGCAAGATGACCTCAAGCGTGGCGAGACCAAACTGCAGAAGCTCACAGACACCTTTATCGGCATGATAGACGGTGTGGGAGCCACCAAAGAGGCTGAACTCAAGCAGGTCTAGGAACAAACACCTTAAACCAAAAATCCCTCTCCATGTGGAGAGGGATTTTATATTCCTTAGATGGTTCTCAATCAACTGATCACATCACGGGGATATGAGTTACCGTATGAATGTATAATCCAAAAACGTAGAACGGGCTTGGCCAAAACCAAGGCATCAACACAGAACCATTTTGATTGCATACCGGTGATTTGAGTTTTACTGGTCAGGCCGAACCGGGTTTCCCGCTGTTTACACCCTCGGATTACCCTGGATCTAACAGTAAAAGACTGGGAAGATTTTCCCATATAGTAGCAGGGGAGATGAATTCGTTTTGCACCACAAGGTAAGCCGTAATCTGATCAAGTTGCTCTGAAGTTATATTGCCCGGATTTTCATAAGGCATAGCGAAGGGTCTACCCTGGCTTAAGAACACGGACAAGTCTTTTACAGTACCGTACTGAGATAGGCCTGAACCCGGACCGATAAGCGTCACTCCTCCAAACCCGTTCACCCCATGAATGCCATGGCAACCGGAGCAATAAACGGCAAAAACCCGTTCACCAATATCTGCAAGCATACCGGCCGTTTCGGGTGCATTCGTCGCAGGAAGAGTATTGGCTGTCAATGGCACCATTGTGGTGTTAATAGTCGTTGCAAGCGCCTCTGCAGGCTTAGAACAACCCAATGCCAGCAGTGGGATGAAAACAACAGTCAACCATGTATTACGTTTCAATGTTACGATGCCCCCTGTGTTCCAGTTTGCCACAGCCACATATCAATAGTGTATCCATAGAACCATCATTTATATTTATATCTATATGCATATGTTATAATATTCAAGATAAAAAAGCAAATAGTGTTTTGACTTTCGCTTCGATGAGATCTCTCAAAATGAAACTTCTTAATGACTCACACTTGAAAATTCATCGGAAAGAACGCTCATTTATCGCTACACGTGGCCTGAAGCTAATAACGCCGAACTTACCGCATTAAAATATTGGGATATTGACCATTCCAATCATGGTGTTGCCTGTAGATA
>CAZUXO010000254.1:0-14404 GCA_964624325.1 uncultured Dehalococcoidales bacterium | reverse complement strand
CAATCACATGGATCTCTTCTTCGGCGGTGGGGTAGGTACTGATTATTCTGAGCAGGAATCTGTCCACCTGTATGTCGGTTAATGGGTATGTGCCTTCGCCCCCGGCCAGCACCTGTGTGGCGATAACCATAAAGGGATTTTGCAGGGGATAAGTCTGCCTTTCGATGGTCACCTGATGTTCCTGCATGGCTTCCAGCAGAGCCGACTGAGTCCTGGGGGTGGTACGGTTGAGTTCATCGGCCAGTATCACATTGGCGAAAATCGGACCTTCGACGAAGTTTGAATTTCCGTTGGGAGAGTAAAGATAGAAACCCGTGATATCAGCCGGCAGCATATCGGGGGTGAACTGGATTCTTTTAAAGGTGCCGCCGATAGCGCGCGAAAAAGTCTGGGCCAGTTTGGTTTTGGCCGTACCCGGTGCGCCTTCTATCAGGATGTGGCCTCCGGCAATCAGTGCCAGCATAAGCGCCTGTTTTATTTCGTTTTTACCTATGACAACTTTCGAAACCTCATCCAGAATTTTCTGGCGAAGATCGGCAACCTGTTTGGTATTAATCAATTTTATTCTCCTTCCCTGTCGCGTTCAGCGCCACGAGAGCAAAAAGTAGAGCTAAAACCCCGATGATGGCATAAGGATCAGATAAGGTTTTTCTGGCCGATATCAAAAACAGCTTGGATATGTCGAGCGGAGATTCGATCAGGTGTGAACGGTCTATATAAAGCTGGTCGCCTTCTCCTTTGCCCGTGGTCAAGTATCTCATAAATTCGTTGTTTTCATCCACGTCAAGCATGGAATTGATGATAATGCTGGGGTCGGAAACCAGCACAACAGACCCAGCGTCTTTCTGATATTTAGCAGCCACCACGAACGGTCCTTTGGGCTCGTTTAGACTCCAAGTCCCATTTTCGTTTAAATCCATAAAACTGATGTCTGACGATCGTGCCAGTGCCACACCGTCCCCCACGTTTACAAGGCTGGTGCCGCGGTTAAGGGTTATTGCGTTTATCGAATCTGCTGCCAGTGCAGGCGAAAACGACACAATGCGGGGAAGCTCCTGGTTTTTGTAACAGAAAAGCGGGTCAAGCAAGACTCCTGGAGCGAAGCGGACATCCATCTTGAGGTATTGCAGGACGGTGTTGCCGTAGCCAAAATCGTCCATAAGCAGGAGAGTTCCACCATTGCTTATGAATTGAGCCATGCTGGCGAGGTCTTTTTCACTATAGCTCAGGGCTGGAATGGCCAAAAGTGTACTCCCCTTTGGGGCAGAACCAAGAGTCCCCAGTGAATCGATTGTGGCTACATCAAATGAAGTTGTGAAATCCCTGATTCCGTTCCAGGTAGTATTACCTTCCATATAGTCCTGTACCGTGGATTGAAACCAGATGGAAAGAGCTGATACTCCCAGCACTAAAACCACAACGATCGAAAAAAGCCTAGACCTTTTCATTTTTGACTTCTGACCCTATAGCCTTTGACAATTCCCGGCTTTTTTCGGCATCAGTTTGAAGCGCTTCGTGCGGACCGTAGAGAAATCTCTCTGCCAGAAGGGTTATCTCCAGCAAATATTTCGAAATCGGACCGAGGGCAGACCCACTTTCTTTCGCGAATTCTCGCATAGTATGCTGTGGCCGCGGCACAAGTCCGGCTATTTTCTGTATCATTTTAAGAACCTGACGGTACCAGTAGAAGATCCTGCCTCGAGGCTTCTCAGTTTCTTTGTCAGCGTTTTTTGGCGGTTGGAGTATGGGTGTGGTAACAAAAACAGGCGGGATATCAAGAGTAATCGTTTCCGGTATGCCATAGCTTCGATGCCGGCGGTAGCCAAGACGTTTTCCGAGTTTGTTGGGCGCAACGATACCCAGCAAGGCAAGCATTAGAGCAGCCAGTGTGCAGTTCACATAGTTGATGGAGAAGGTGCTCCTTGTATCCGACAAAGGTGCGTTCCACGGCTCGATTGGTGATACATGTAGGGAAATTCCCCGGGAACCAAGTAGAGTAAAATCGATACCGATCTTCAGGTCAGAGTCGAATGAGCCATCGCTCGCAGTGGTGATTTCAACATTCGTATTGCCACAGTTGATCCGCAGCGCGGCGCCATCAAGCGGGCCAAGGTCTGAGTACACCTTACCGGAAAGGCGGATGTTCCCAGGCACGAAAGCGACTTTTGGCGTGTCGAGTTCCAGAATCGGCGAAGCCCTAGTTACTTCTATTGTAGTGCTGGTGATTGCCGGGGCGTAGCGCCCGTTGGCTGGAGCTGATAATGTAATAGTATGCTCGCCTAATGGAAAGTTCGTGCTTAAGGCCAGGGGAAATGACAGGTCAGTGTTGGCGGTCAACTCCGCCACCAGACCGTCGTCAACGTACAGGCTGACTTTTCTGTTGTTCAACGGCGGGTATGTTCCGTAGTCAAGCTTTCCGTTGATAATCGTGGTTTTGCCGGGGTAAGCCTTGCCAACGATGCTTAATTCAAGAAGCACCTTGTAATATAGCAGGTTTATCGTGATCGGTGGGCTAAATGAAGCGAGGAAAAGACCAATGTCATCAGCCTGGGGTTGGTAGAAAGCCTGGGCTTCGATTTGGGGTATATAATACCAGTGGGGTATGGTAAGTTCACCGTCGCAATGCCCGTTTAAGTCCGTCGTAGAGGTAAGGTACGGTGAACCATTCAACAGGATAACGGCTTTTCGTCCCGGCAACGGTTTACCTTTGGAAGTGAGCACGGCATCGAAATGGACGCTGTCGCCCACGAAAGCGCTAGTCGGGGTTATCTCCAGAATGAGGTTTGTAGACTGCAATGTACCAATAACCTGCTGCAATATGTCCGAAGCATTCGCACCGGTCAGATTTCCAGAAGTCACTGCTGCCAGTATCACCGGATTTTCAAGAATCGAATTTTGTTGTTGCTCGGCCAGGAAGGTCAGCATCGCCCTGATTCTCTCAATTTTCGCTATGACCTCATCGTATGTCAGTCGCAGGCCGCTTTGCGCTGAGTAGCTGGCAACTTTTAGTTTGTCACCGCTGAGTACGGCTGTCTGCTCCAGCGCATCGACTTCTGCAAGAGCTTGCTTAATGCCGGATGAAAGGGTGGCTGATGCGTTGAGAGCATCCAATAGGCGAGACTCGTTTATGAAGGCTTCATGCTGCTTATAAAGGCTGTCAATCTGAGTCAGTTCTTGCGATAAAAGCGTCGCTGATTGGCTAAAGGTTACTGCTGAGGTTGCAATCGTTTGGGGAACATGGGCAAAAGGCATCACCTTGAGGTATTCCTCAGTCTTGGCAGTGTCTTTAACGATGACGAAATCCAGTGAATTGGAATAATAACGCAGCAGAGAGATACCGCTAAATACCTCACTTATCGCATCGGGATCTACATGATAATCAAAGGCATAGACCGCGGGCGACCACGTCCCTAAAATGACAGCCAGGATGACCGCAAGTGCTAGTTTTTTCATATTCGCATTAATGAATAACTGTTAAGGTTTTAATATATTAACTATTTTTAATGCCACAATTACGCCAAACCCGACAAAGAACACCGCACTCACCGCCGTGAGCGCCCCTCTTGCCCGCGGGTTCAGGTAAACGTAGAGCAAGGTGATGATCAGATAGGCAATGAGGTTCAGAATGAAGTAGACCTGAATATCCTCCTGGCCGACGAAAGCCAGAAGAGAGTTAACCGCGGTGAACGCGAGCGCCAGGTACAGCATTAGTTTGTTATAGATTCTCAAGGTAGTATCTCGAGTTCTATATGGCACACTTTCTTGCCCTTCAAGCTTGTTTCTTCCTTTATCATGACAGGTTTGCCTAGAGCTTCGCTGGTAACAGCTGCGGCTATCGATGCTATGGGACTGCCGATGCAGTGGTAATACCAGATGTTCTCATGGCGCATCTTTGCTCCGCGGACTTCTACGTGAACATGAGACTCAGTGACGCTTACCGTTACCGAGTCGGCGATGTCCAGCACCCCGGTTAAGACATAGGTCAGGGATGATTCGATGTCAGCAGTCGTGGGGCCCGGTTTGGCCTCCAGCAATTTGATGCTGACACTGCCCGGTGTGGTGACCGCAATCGCCATAGCTTCCGGGGTGTTGCCATACCGCACGATCAATCTGCCTGGTAGTTTATCTCTGAAGGCAGTTGTGACGTCATCACCCGACAGGGGGATTATGGCCTGAGGCGATCCATCTCTGGAGGAGGACGGCAGATATATTGCCTTGTTTCTGAGACCGAGTTCCTCCAGCAGGGCGGCAGTATTTTCCATTCCGGTGGTTAACAGCATCTGGCAGGCTTCTGGAGACATATATGGTCTTGCATTTGAAAGGGCAACTGATGTGAAACCGAGCATAATGGCCGATAGACTCACCGCTGTAAGAGGGATCGATCCCACAATGAAGTAGAACAGCGGGGACAGTAACGCCCCTGCCAGGCAGAGACTTATCCCCAAAAATCTGTATGGACGAGACATAGGTTAACTCCTGACTGGTCAATTATTTACGCTAAAGGAGCTTCTGTCAAATATGGCAAAAATGATTGAAGGTTTGATTACCATTTTGTTGGGTGAAGAAAGTAATTGCGACTCACATCGAAGCAAAATGAAGGCTAGAAATCCTTAGCTATTTATAAAGCCGAATAGTACTGTTAATGAAACTCTTGTCACAACTACTGAAAAATACCTCATACATACTGGCATCTTAATATTGTCAGTGCGGATTTTATGCTTATATTTGCAACTTGGGCTCATATCCAGATTTCCAGTATTCACACGATTATGATGGCATTCCCTCGGGAAGCTAGAGTGGAAAGTTGTATTGCCAATGCCTGCGTGTTCCCGCCACTACCGGAAATAGATACAACATTTGATTGTACCCCAAGCCTTCCGAGAGCACGCCAGAGCGCCTGTGACGCTGGATGAACAGCACTGTTCTTCACCAGGTTGGAGTGTTCATAAGCCAATAATTGCCCAAGTGCCCGGGTCTGTGGGCTATTTTTTGAAGATAGCCGTCGTATATCAGCCTTGATGATGCCGATATCAGCGTAGGCGAGGAAGCGTGAGAGTGTTTTCTCTGTGGCAATATCTTTTACTAACCGGATGGATTCAGATACCATGGCCTTTGGATCCAAAATGCCGGTAACCAGTTTTACGGCGTTGCGATCATAAGCTGCAATTACTGCTGTTATGCCTTCGTAAGCCAATGAAAAGCTGGTTGTGACGATTTTATGGGCAAGTTTATCCACTTCTTCTGCATCTTTGGCCCCCATGTCTACCAGCAACGCCGTGGGACGACCGAGCAGTTCATGGAATTCTTTGGTAACAAGTTGCTGGTAGCGCACTGAATGTCTCCAGTCAACACTTCTCAAACTGTCGCCTGGTTGGTGCGGGCGGCTACCATAATATTCTACCCCCGTCTTCGGGCCAAGAGGTGATTTTAGCGAGTTGACGTTAGAAGTCAGCGGCAACATCCCTGGCTTGGTTTCCCTTATATATTTATTTGCAAACCAAGCAGCATATTTTGCGCGTGGGATTATGTGGAGCGAGATAGGTTGTAAATAAAATGTGTTTTGTATCAGTCCCAGATGATCAGTGACACAAGCTAAGAACTTGATAGAGTGTGGGCCTGAGAGGGCTGCCATGATAGTGACCTTGATTGACATCTCCCCTATTGTAAGCGGGATCCGGGTTCTTTCCAAAGTAATCCCGGGGTAAAGCGATTCCAGAAACAGCATCCCCCCGTTTATGTCGCACTTGATTTTAATCGTCCGATCGATACGTGAGCCAGCTATTATACGGAGCAGGGATTGATCTGTGACAATTGGCTGAACAGAGATATTCTTAAAGGCCAGCAAAGCCAATATCCCAATGTATATCACCAGTACGCTACACGTAATGATCACGGCAATATTGTTTAAAATCATACCCAGGGCAAATACGCCGAGGTTGGTTTTTGCCAACACCACGAGTGTCCTCGTTGGGTATATTCGATGGAGTGTGTAAGATCGCACATTCAATTCCGCTGTTTGCCTCAGACTTTTGTTGATCAATAAAAGTACGGGCAAAGGTGGCAAACATGCCACGTATGGGCCGACCAACGGGATAATCATCAGTGCAATTGCATAAAAGGTAAAAGAATTTATTATCAAGGCGAATTTGAGTGGGGAACGCCAAATAAGCCCTAGATGAAGGACAATGAGTACACAAGGCGCAAGAGTAAGTGGCAGTGGCGTTAGCAGTGCTGACACCCCTAACGCCCCTATCACATAGATTCGAAGCATCAATGCGAGCGTTTTGCTATTAATTCTAATCATAATGATGGCTTGGGAACAGGTGTCCTTTGCAGAATACCGGTTAAAATGGATCCAGGTGTGACACCCTCCATTTCTGCTTCGGGCCTAACTCTTATTCTATGCTCCAAAGCCAACGGGGCCAGTTGTTTTATGTCATCGGGAATCACAAAATCTCTCCCATTAAGCATAGCCAGTGCGCGTGAACATTTGTAAAGTGCGATACTACCGCGGGTACTGGGTGGACAGAGCACGTCCGGATTGGAGCGTAACTCACTGATGATAGTAACAATATAATTTATCATCTCAGGACTGATCTGGATTTCTTTTACCAGATGTTGCAAATGGATTATTTCCTCGAGGGTAACAACCTTTTGAATATTGGGTTTATCGATATTGTCGATATTGCTGAGGATATGCTTTTCCTCTTCCTTTGACATGTAGTAACTTGAGACGCGTAGCAGAAAGCGGTCTATTTGCACGTCAGTGAGAGGATACGTGCCTTCGGCACCGGCAAAAACTTGGGTCGCTATCACCATGAAAGGTATCTCAAGTGCATAAGAGTCACGGTCGATGGTTACCTGATGTTCCTGCATAGCCTCAAGCAGGGCAGACTGCGTACGTGGTGTGGTTCGGTTTAACTCGTCTGCCAATATCAAATGAGCGAATATGGGGCCATGAATCAGTCTTGACTGCCCATCGAGCTGATTAATGTAGAAGCCAGTCACGTCAGATGGCATCATATCCGGTGTGAACTGAATACGTTTAAAACTCCCTCCAATAGCTTCAGCAAAGCTGCGCGCTAGTTGAGTCTTGGCAGAGCCAGCCGAACCCTCTATAAGTATATGGCCGCCAGCAATCAGGGCTACCAGGAGAGCTTGTTTAATATCCTCTTTACCGACCACCGCTTTGGAGAGTTCCGATAGCATTTTCTCTTGAAGGCTAAAGGCTTCATTTAATGGGCTCATCTGTTTCCTCTTTCATAACGTAACTCCATGATATACCAATATATAGTACGCCTGTAATAACCAGAAGGTAAGTCGGTTGTGACCACATAGTTCTAGCTGTCTCTAACCAGTTTATTATAACGTCCAATGGGGTTTGGATGAGATGTGACCGGTCAATAATCAAGGTGGCTGGGGGGTCAATGCCAAACGCGAGGTATTCCAGGAATTGGAGGTTGTTATCCAAGCCAGTCGCAGAGTTTATGGGGATGCTCGAATCACTGAGCAATTTAACCTCACCTTTTTCCAGCGGGATGCTTGCCGCGACGGCAAACGGACCTTGTGGTTCAGATTGATCGTATTCTTTGTTGCCGTTTATGTCTAGGAAACTTGCCCTGGAAGACGACGCAAGAACTTCCATCCCCTGGGTTTGCAACAGAATAGTGGCATAATTTAATACAAGGCTGGTTATGCCTTGAGTACGTATTTCAGCTGAAACACTTAGAATCCTTGGGAAATCTTCGTTGCGGTAGAAAAACAGAGGGTCGACCAATGGAACTTCACTAAATTTAGCGGAGACACCGAGGTAGCTCAATACGGTGTTTCCATAGCCAAAATCATCGGTGATGAGCATTGTTCCACCATTCGTAACGAACGCTCGTATTAGTGCCAGTTCCTGTTGAGAGTATGGTTTCTGAGGTATGACGAGTAAAACTGATGAGTCGTTGGAATAGGACAATTTCTTTAGCGAAGAAATTATTTTGACCGTGCAGACGGAGCGTAAATCAGCCAATCCATTCCATTTATAATTCGAAAGGGCAAAGTCGCTTGTGGACGGACTGAACCAAAACGATAGTACAGAAAGCGTGCTGGCAATAATTATACCAACAAGGAACGCGCTACGTGTTCTCACGGGCGAGGCTCCCTTTAATAGAATTCGAAAGTACGCTGCTGCGTTCGGCGTCTTCCTCGGATGTTACGCAGCAAGAGTACATTATCATTTCAGTCATTTCAGTCAAAAATTTAAAGGGCACTCCTGCTTCGCCTAAAGATCGATTTGCCTGTCTTGCGAATTCACTTAATGTTTGCTCGGGCGTCAATACGAGCCCAGTAAGTTTTTGAACCAACTGAAGTGCATCGCGATATTTATCAAGAATCATTAAGTGGTGGTCCTGCCCGCAGTATTGTCCCTCCGTGCTCACAAGTGGTTTCGTCGGTTCATTGTTTTTCGCGGTCCAACCAATTTTAATTCCTTCGGGGTCCGATTTTGGTGAAGGCGTAGAGTCGACAGGTGTTTTGAAATTGAATTTAATTCGGTACCACCATCCTCGCCTGAATCCAACGAAAAAAAACACCGCGAGAGACATGATGATCGCCAAGTTTACCAGGTTTATGATTAGAGGCTTAATAACCACTACGGTCGAGGCAACCCAAGGTTCTGTTGGGTTGAAATGGGCGTAAATAATTGGACTAGAAACAACGCTCCAAGTTGTGCTTGTCTTAAATGACATCGCGAAGCTTCCATCTTGATTGGAGAATGTATTTACTTGTGACTCTTTGGACAAAACCGCTATCTCGACATTGGGCAGGGGGCCAAACTCAGAACCAATAGTTCCGCTAAGTTGAGCTTTATACGGGAAGAATATCAACCTTGGCAGGTGGATATTTAACGCTAAAACTGATTGAGTTACCTCTATGTAAATCGTGGCATTTATCGGTGCATATCTGCCTGATCCGGGTGCATATAATCTGAGAATGTGTCTACCAACAGTGGTATTTGGGGCGAGAAAAACATTTTGTAGGAACATCTTTGGTAGTGTTGCTTCCGCAATATAGACCGTATCAAGATATATCTCCAATGTTCTATCTAGAAGGTCAGGAGCTGATTCATACGTGAAGCTCCCTGAGATGGCTCCAGTCCGACCTGGAAAAGCCTTGCCCTGCCAATTGGCTATGAGGTCGCCAGTATAATATCTCAGTTCAACTGTAATAGTCTGGCTTGAAGCACTTGAGAATATCAAGGCGTCTGGTGCCGATGGGGAGAATTTGGTCTGGATGTTGATTTCTGGAGAATATTGGAGTGGGAGAGGAACTCTGAGCTCATAGTGTCCGCTATAATCGGTAGTGGTTTTCAAGGCGGGAGCACTGTCGAGTAAGACAACAATTTCCTGAAATGCCAACGGTAGTTGGTTTGATGTCAGTACTCCTTGCACGCTTACTGTGTCTCCGACGAATGCTGAAATGGGTGCAACAATCAAGGACAATTCCGTACGCTTAAGTGTCATATTTAAACTTGATCCATATTGAGTCAAGCTGTCCTGTGCTTTCGTTATTTGTTTTTGGATATTTGCCCCAGGTTTAAGCGCCGTCGACAGGGCTTCAATGGCGGTTTGTACTGAGGTTCCTGCCGAGCTGTGGGAGATACTTCCAGCTTGGGCAATTGCCACGGCCGAATTTAACTCTTCAATCAAACTCATTAAGCGGACAATATGCAAATCCAGAGAACGCCTTAATAACTCGATTTTCCCGAGCAATAGTCTGTATGCCGATTGTATCTTAGATTCCTTTGGGTTCGAGCCAACATCCATGGTTTTTCCGATGGATAGGCTTGTAGCCTCGATATCGTCGATAAGGCTGTAGGCTTGTTTAATTTGCGCTAAAATTTTGCTAAGTCGTTCGCTTGCCTCGACCAGTCGAGATTCATCGACTGCCTTTGACAGGAGGATAAGGTCGCTATCAACAAGGGACACTTGAAGGGTTAGTGATAGAACTGAATGAGTGAAAGCATTTGTGGCTGGTACGAGGTTTATAGGCACACTGGAATATTCCAAAGCTCCCAGCATGGCAATCATATCATCCGTGCTATTAGCCAATATCGATTCCAATGAAGCTGCAAGATAGTTCAACAATCCCGTTCCTTCGAATTCTTGTTGGACGGAATCGGGATCAACATTAACCGTATTTGCTGCTGACAGATCGGCCTGTGGGGTTAACATCGTTAACAAGCACAGGAAGAACAGCACTATTGATTTGCATCTGTGTGACTTCGCAGAACCGCTGGCCCAACTCATATTATTTTGAATATCACCAAAGTTATAATACCAATAAAAAAAAGTACCCCAAGCGCGTTAAGGTTCCGACGCGCCACAGGTTTGAGGTCCTTGAATATAAGGGTTATCGCCAGAAAAATCCCAGAGTTGAGCACATAATAGAGGGCAAGGGAATTCTGCCCCAGAACTGTCAGAAAAATGTCGCCTGCACCTATCGCCAAAACCATGGTCAATACATAACGTTTATAGATCCTCAAGATGGTACCGCTAATTTTACGTTCAGAGTACTATCAGTTAGCCTCTCTTCGAGGATGCGGATGCATTTACCTAGACCTTCAGCGGTTACTGCGGCGGCGACAGAAGCTAACGGGCTTCCGAATGAACATGTAGGTAATTCCATGTAAGTAGCGGGGTCGATGCCAACGATGTTGACTTCAACTCGGGTGCTATTTAACGTTACATTTACTGCTTGAGCCACATCGAACAGACCAACCAGAAGATAGGTCAAAGCAGACGTGATCCCAATCTCGGTTGGACCTGGCCGAGACTCAAGTTGATCGATGGCAGAACTTCCGGGACTAAGCACGGAAATCGCCATGTCTTCTGGGTTTGAGCCATACCTGACGATCAATCTGTTTGGGATCCTGTCTTGGAAATCCACGACAGCATTGGTTTCAATTAGCGGTACGATTGTTCTGGGTTTTCCTATGGCAAGCGTTGATGGTATGTAGACCGCTCTTCCTGTGGCTCCTATTTCCTCAATTAATGCGGTAGTATTTACATAGCCGGTTATTAACATTAGTCGACAATATTCCGTAGAAAGTGGCCTATCTGCGCCAGCCAAGGATAGACACACCAAACCGATAACTACGGCTGAAAGCCCGATTGCGCTCAGTGGAGTGGAGTTCAAGACCAAGTAAGCAACCGGTGAGTAGATAATACCCGACGTGGTCAGTAAAATCCCCAATAGCTTGAAGCGATTATTCATAGGTAATATGATTGCAGCCATCGCGGCCAGAAGACGATTGTTTCGCCGTTAAGTAGCGCCTATTCTAGCATCAGCGCTTAAGACTTACAAGAACAATGGCCGCGCAGATGTTACGAGGTGTTGGCATCAGCGCAGAGACTCGTCAATTGTCTTGCCAATAGCTTGAACAAGTGTTCTCCGGTATGATACTATGGCGCGTGAAATGACATGCCTGTAAAGCGTGCAGCCTTTTTATTAGGTGAGGTATTGCTTGCTGGACAGCCTTATTTGGCTGTACCGCTTTTCTTGAATTCAGTATTTGAAGCCCCTGCTTCCTGGCTAGCTTGGATACTCGTTTTGTTGCCTATTATCGTACGGTGTCTGAAGGAACGACGTCCGGGTCTTAGGACTCGTTTCGATATCCCAATTTTGATATTTATGGCCGGTGTGTTCGTTGGCGCGTTGTCTTCATCTAACCAAAGCACTAGTTTGCAGCTTTCTTTTAGTTTTGTGGCGTGTATTCTCATGTATTATGGATTCATCAACAATAGTCAAAGATCAAATCGTTACTGGTTTTTTACTGGGGCGATATTCTTTGTCGTAGTTCTTATAACCGCCGTCATATATATTCCAGCTGGGCATGGCCAGATTAGTATGTTTTTCAATAGACGGGGTTTTTCAACACCGATTATGTTTTCGGAAGTAGGTGGATTTATTGCGGATTCATCCATTTTGAGCTCGGTGTTAGCACCACTTATACCATTTGTATTAGCATTGGCTCTATCGTTACGCTTGGACAGAGAACGGTTTATTTCAATTTTAGTGCTGACAGTATTTGCAGTTCTGTTGTTCATTTCCGGTAGTGGCGGTGGGTGGCTAGCCACGCTGGTTGGTTGCACTATCGTGCTTATTTGCTGGAGGCCGATACGGGCTTGGTGGCTCGTGCCATTGTATGCAGTTGCTATCCTTCTTTTTGTTTCTAGTTACTACAACTTCGTGTGGCTCAAAGAAGCGCTTCCTGTGTTTGCGGTTACTGGAGCGGTATCCTTGTGGGGGCGTGCCCTAATTCTAATACAAGGAAAGTTATTCACTGGGCTTGGATTTGGACAATGGGTCGGCGCATACCGCGAAGCATACGGGGCGACAACACTGAATCTCCATAGTACCTATGTTCAGTTTGTTATTGATTTTGGATTAATAGGGATCCTGAGTTTACTATTTGGGATACTCTCGACGATTAAGCTTGTTCGCCAAGTGCTTGCGGGCAGCAGATATGACAACATTTGGTTTGGAGTAGGCATTGGCCTGATTGGCGCCGGAGCGACTGGAGCTATTCAGGGCATTGTAGAGAATAGTTTCAGTGTCGTGTCCATTGTAGGTGGTGACATTTATTACGTGGCTTTACCAATTATCTGGTTTTGGGCAGCGATGTTGGTCGTATGTAGCAACAAACTAACCATAATTAGAGGCAGCACCTGAAAGTGGAGGCCACGCTTAATTTCCAGCAAACCATTCACCTTGTTTATGATGGTGTCATAAATTTGCGGTTTACTGAGTTAGGACAGATTGTTGGCAAGTTCTGCCGCGCCTAGCTGCTGTTGAACCAGGGGGGCAACGGTCGTTGAACCGTGCCACAAGATTGAGGTAGCGGACCAAACTTCCTATCGCTGGCGCAAAGATTACGACTGGATGAGGGTGAATCATGTCAAATGGCTCAAGAGTCTTGAAATTGAGGAAATATGCCGTAAGCAGCTTGTAGCCGACCTCTCTGGATAAGGGCATCATCAAAGAGGCGGCCCGGGGAAATTCCAAAGCGCGTCACGGAGGCGATCAAGTGACTAGAAGGATCCAATAGAAGTTTGCGGTATTATTTTTCAACGAACCCAATGCGGGGGAAGCGATGGTGGTTTGATGAATATCGCGATGTGTTTCAAACTATTGTTTAATCCTATTTTTCGTTTTCAAAATTCCCATCCGAATAACTTTATGGGTAATTTGTCGGCCATAACATGCAACTCCCAGGCAGACACAAACAAGAAGAGGAAAATACCAGTTGTCGCTCCACGACCTAGGGTGAAACGGCGGGACAATATGGTCAAGATCAGACATAACGGACCCAACCACAACAGCCCCCACAAACAGTGCAAGAAATCGGATCGAAGGATGGTGGTTACTGACCATGGCATTTGAACCTCCGGTTACATGGCTGACTTATTTTCTGTTAAACCAATAGGTTAATTCTTGGGCACAGAATAGATAATATTACCAACGCATCTGGTTGTAAAGGTCTTTTTGGTCAGAATATGACCAGCAATTCCTACGAAAAGTGCTCGAGAATGCTGTGATTCAATCGCTAGACGTATATTCCGGTCTATGACACGAGTTTCCTTCGTAGGCAGGGCATACCACCCAATATTATCTTAACTGCTACCCACGTGTCCGGTCTATTTTGTTGCCGTTGTATCCGGTTTGTACCGAAGGAATCTTTTACCGAGATGGGGGGAGACGGATTCCCCTTTCTTTTGAAGGTACAGGCGGACATGGTTGAGGGTTATGTCTTTGGGTGCATCTATACCGGTGCTTTGGCAAAAGAGGATAAATGGCCTGATTTTCTGCTGGTAATCAAGGACAGATTTGGGCGAAAGCCCGTCGACCTGTTTAGCCAAAACATAGGTCTGGAGACAGCCGTTTAATGTGTCACTGTTTAGAGCATTTAGGCGCTCTAGGCCAGACACGGCCCATGCCTGCGAGTTTGGATGATTCATGTGCGCTAGAGAGCCGCACTACCACTGCCGAACAGCCATTTTGTGCCTAAAATCGGGGTGAGAGGATTTGAACCTCCGACCACCTGAACCCCATTCAGGTGGTGAATTTCCATTTTCGTGCCTAAAACGCTTAACATAACACCTCGCGATAGGGTTTTGGCAACACTTTATGTTAATACTTGGCAACACTTATTGTCAACTTCTCGGCTTCTTGATCAAAAATATTATTTAACATATCAATTTCCTGCCCCCAGCAATTGTAAAGTCTCTGAGTTCGGAACTCATTGCCCCGCAATTTGGGGGAATGAGAAAAACCTAAAGAGTATCGCTTTGTGGATGCAGCTTTAAACTGATGGGTAGTATGTGCCTTAAGGTGTTATGAGAATGGTTCGAATGCC
>CAZUXO010000253.1:0-3036 GCA_964624325.1 uncultured Dehalococcoidales bacterium | reverse complement strand
CTCCACTTCCCCGTAAACATCAACATCGGCGTCTCCGCCGTTTAAGGCTGTGGCATCGGCGGTCCCGATAACAGAGCCTAGCCCTGTATCGTCCCCCTCTACAGATACATCAGCCTCAGCGTAGCTGTCAGCGTCGGAAGTGGCGCTGGCATCGGCTTCGGTGGTAGCCCCGTCCGGTGTGCCGTCGTCATCGCCACCAGGCAAACCGGCTGCATCCGCCTCCCAAGCGGCGTATGCGAAATCGCCACTAACATCAGCGTCACCATCGGGCGTTGAATAGTCGGCCTCAGCCCAGGCTTCTGCCACGTTGGAGGCAAGGACGCTCGCGCTGGACATCAGCACCGAACCGATGACCGCCAGGATGCTTATTACACCAAAAAGTTTAGAAGAGTATCTTTTCATAGGAGCCTTTCTCAAAATGTATTAAATATATCGTCCTAGAGTAAACTAGCCGGTCGCAAACGGGCTGTGCCTTTTGGCTCATTTTGCGCGATCTTTTGGCTTTTCTCGCAGGCCGGCATCTTCGTACGTGAAGGGATTTGGCCTTTTCATTCATCTGGCGATTGATTGACTGTGCACAGGTAAATGCCGTTTGTCCATTGGAACTTACCAAAGTTTTTAACAGTTCGTCCTTTTCATACCCACTTGAAGGCAAACATTGTTCGTTAATTAGCTTTGCCATTCAGGCATAGAGCTCCACGATTGGGAGCGGGCGCACCTTTTTCCTGCGCTTCTTTTTGTCTTTGCTGCCTTTTCCGTGCCTAGACAAAACTGTAGGGCAAAACTAGGGCCGTTAGAGTGCCGGGTGGTAAGATTCTATGTCCCAATACGTTGGGATGGCGCCTCTTCAGCCCCAATTCGCCCCTTTAGGGTTCAGGCGGATGACAAATTCCACTGGCGGGGTTTCTCAGCTGGGTTTTTAGTTGTTGGATTTTGCGAGAATGTTTTATATAATCTTTTTTCCAACCCTTGTCTTTATAAACACCTGATATAATAACCCCGATGGAAAAGCTGACCTGGTCCCACCAGTGCCTTTACTGTAACCGCCCTATCCTTCGCGGTTTACCAGCCCTCATCTTTTCACGAGAACAACCACAGCTGGTTGGGCTCTCTCATTCAACATGCTCCGCCACCAAGTATCGGTATGCCCGTTACCAGATACATCCGCCACAGCAGATGACAGCTGAAAAGGTAGCGTTCCTAATGAACTTTTATCCGCGATTACACGCGTTACCAGGATCTTACCTGCCTAAGGGCGAACTGAGGTTTTTACTTTGCTATCTGCTTTATGATTACCCAGATTCATTGATCGATGCCATGACCCATTTTAACGAGAGGCGAGCTGAATACGCCAGGTTGTATCATGGCATCAAGTATGAAGGTGACCTGGAAACAGACTATCTGAAGTTCCTGGGTGATACACAGCTAATAGCAAAGAAGACAGAAGCACCTGCGGTGGATTATGGGGGATGAGTGCAGGGGGGGCACCAAACTGCTAACAAAACTGCTAACAAACTTTTTCAAATCAGTGCAAAAATGGGACTTATTACACACGAAATGCCGGTACGCACAAATCAACAACTTAGCTTTGAAATCAACGCAAATCAAGGCTAGAGAGAGACTCTTAATCAGCCGGTATGGATAGGTTTTATCTCAGTCGGGTGTCATCTACCCGGGGCGTCAGATTTGCTTGGGCAATTGGAATATTCATCCAGCAGAAACTCTTCCAGCCCTCGCAAAAATTCTGCTCCCACACGGATTTTGAGGCGTCTGAATGTTGGAGAATATCGTACGTGCCTACGAAATTCGATACGGTTGACTTTGGAGTGCGGTGCCCAAAAATCGCAAGCCCTCCAATTTGTTAGTATCGATTTTCGCATAGCGACCCATTCTCTTTCTATGTGAATTTCCCTTTCATTTGTTGGCCTCATTTTGAACCCTCCTCTTTTATATTTGAACTTTGGTACAACATTTTGTCGACGGGGCTGGCTGTTCGGTGGACTCTCAGAGCATCTTCCACCTTGAGTGCTGCGGTATAGTGTTTGGGCATCTCCAAATCGGTCCAGCCGCCAAGGGTCTGGAGGCTGAATACGCCCCCGCCGGCTCGCATGAAATTGACGGCGAAACTGACGCGCAGGGTATGCGGTGACCAACGTACCCCGCCGCCCAGTATTTTTAGACGCCTGAAGATTGATTGGATCCCACTCTGGGTGAGTGGGCGTCCGTATCTCCCAATCCACAGGGAGCCGTTTTTATCAGGCAGGTGTTTCATGTATGCGCTTATAGCTTCAATTGTAGAATGCCCCAGGCCGATCTTTCGTTGCTTGTTTCCTTTGCCCCAAACCGTAGCGGTACCGTTGGGCAGGTCAAGATCGCGACATTTCATTTTGGCGATTTCGTTGAGGCGCGCACCGGAATCGAGGAAACCGAGTATCAAGGCGATATTCCTGATCCCCTCCAAGGTTTGTTGGTTCTGAAGGGAAATCGCTTTGCGTATTAGCTCGATGGGAATGTCTTGTATTATTTTCTGTGGGACCTTTGGGCGTGGGATGTTATTCATAGGATTAGAAGACGGCTCAATAACACCCTCCTTGCATAACCAGCGGTAGAAAGACTGAAAAGTGCGCCAATAAGCGTCAACTGTCGCCATGTTGGCCTGCTTTACAGATGTATTAGAACGCACACCCCAGCGGTTGACTTGGGTCTGGACGTAAGCCATCAAGCCACGGATGTGTGAAGCTTTAATATCTTTAACGGACAGTGGTAACTTGTTGGTTGTAAGCCACCAATATATACGTCCAAGGTTGCCGCGGTAAAAATCCAAAGTATCTTGAGTCTTGCCCTCCACCTGTCGTGCGGTCAGGAATTCCTCAGCTTTTAGCATGAAATTATTTTCGTCTGGAGCGGACGCTTTATTCCTCATACTCAATAAAGCGGTAATTGGGTCGCCAAAATTTCCACTTTTTGCGTATTCAGCGAAAATATTTTCGATATGTTCTCGGAGTGCGGGTGTCAGTCTCCGTTTTCCGGTTAAGA
>CAZUXO010000252.1:0-8778 GCA_964624325.1 uncultured Dehalococcoidales bacterium | reverse complement strand
AAAGCTTCAGGCAATCTTAAAGAAGCCATAGAAGTCTATATCGAAGCGCTTCTTTAGGATGGCCTGCCGGTGCCCACAGAGGTGGGCAAGGACACTGTGGAGCTTGAGGTTGCCGCCAGGTGAGCAAACTACCCCGTGGGATGTCCGGTAAAGAATTAATTAAAGCGTTACAGAAAGCAGGTTTCTACATCAAACGGCAAAAAGGAAGTCATATTGTACTGCGTCGGGATAATCCTTTTGCTCAGGTAGTTGTGCCCGACCACAAGAGCGTTGATACTGGAACTCTGTCTAACATACTGGATGGGGCAGGTTTAGCAAACGAGGATTTCATTAAACTTCTTTAATAATCCCCGCAATCCGGGCAATACGTCCGGTCTTAAAATGTGCGCTGTTCGCTATGTGTCCCGAATGCCCAGCCAGTCCTCTCTCAGACTGTTGATACCCCTCTCCATTCCCCAAGTCGGGCTACATCATCGGCCACGAAGCCGGCATCGCCAGGGCGTAGCGTCTTTCGGCACCGGCTTGCCCCATTTTATGCCGCACAGGCGCAAGGCTGTAGCTTGACTTCGGCGTCTCTTTCAAGGGATAATAAAAGTCGGTTCTGGCGCATTCGTCTAGAGGCCTAGGACGCGTCCCTCTCAAGGACGAGACCACGGGTTCGAATCCCGTATGCGCTACCAACACCCCTTTTTAGGCACAAAACCCCTTTACATAACTCAAAAACGATAACGGAACGATAACGCGTTGGTTGATTGTACGCACGAATTGCCCGCGGCGGTTACCATTTTGACATAGTTTGCAGGCACGAATAATATATATCCGGGTCTCAACAGAAAATGGATAATTCGCCAATATTCTTTATCCCTTTGAATGCCAAACAGAGCCAGGAAGATCTGTACGCAAGCCTCCGGGATTACGTCCAGTCTACCACCAGCTTTGCCATTACCAAACGCAGAATATACCGGCTTGAAACGGAGCATAATACCAACATCAATGTTGGGAAAAGCGAAATAGCAGTAGGCAAACGGTTAGGTGAAGGTGGGCAGATTGTTGTCGCAATCTTTGAAATGAAAGACTGGTATCTTGTTTGCACCGAGAGCAGGGGTGCCTTCGTAGACAGTCCGGTTTACGTTGATGGAGCCGATGTCACTCTTGCTATTGAATTTAGCCGTCTGAAGTAATGTTTACGAAAGAAAGGAGGGCTAGAATGAAGCCTAATGAGGTGTCACCAGAACAACTTGAAGAACTACTCAGAGAATTGAAAGCCCGTTTTGAGAAAAACATGGATCGCCATATGAGTCTTGAATGGGCTAAAGTACAAGAAAAGCTGGAAGCTAATACTGAAAAACTGTGGTCACTCAACGAAATGGAGAGAACCGACGGTGAGCCGGATGTCGTTGGTTATGATAAAAAGACGGGCG
Organism: uncultured Dehalococcoidales bacterium; assembly: GCA_964624325.1. Taxonomy (GTDB): domain Bacteria; phylum Chloroflexota; class Dehalococcoidia; order Dehalococcoidales; family UBA1222; genus SURF-27. The sequence goes on along the minus strand of CAZUXO010000252.1, from coordinate 7,357 downwards.
AATACATTTTTTATGATTGTTCAGCGGAAAGTCCAAAAGGCCGCAGAAATGTTTGTTATGACCGTGAAGCGCTGGAGTCAAGGAAAGAATTTAAACCAAAAGATACCGCTATAGATATGGCATCCGCCATGGGCATCGAGATTTTGACGGAAGAACAATATCTAGACTTGCAGAAACTTGGGAATTTCGATACGAAAACGTCGAGTTGGCTGAACACACCTCCTGAAATTAGAAAACTCGGTGGCTCCATCTTTGGCGATCGACGCTACGACCATGTCTTCGTGTATCACAACGGTGCGGACTCTTACTATGGCGTCAGGGGGTTCCGTGGCTCGCTAAGGGTCTAAATTTGGACTTTGAATTTTAGTTATAAGCTGATAGAACTATACCTACTCGGCTACTGTTAAAACACAACGACGGGATTAGCCGCAGTTTCAAAGGCGTCAGCGGCTTTCTGCTGCAACCCAGGTGCCACATGGCTGCAGGTATCCAGAGTCATCTGCCTCTTTTCCATGCCTGGAACCCCGTGTCTAAATCTTCAGAGCACCTAAGGAATGTTCCTCTATTTGGTTTTCTCAGGCTTGCCTGCAAAGAAATTGGTGAGTAAGACTTGTGCCCAGGGTCTTTCCCCAACCAAGGAACGATTTTATCATATAGCTGGACGGAATAGGGGGGGCACTCTTTTGAGCGCCCCCCTGTGACACCTATTCCTTGTTGTAAATCACGACCAAACTAGGCTCCGGGCTTTTTCCTCCCTCTAACAAAAATAATAGCTGTGACAGTAGACGCAGGCACCGCTGTAAGCACCACGGCAATAACAATGATAATAACCCACGAGGTTGAGGAGCCGGCACCCTGTGCTGGCGATGTAGTTACGGTTGGCGACGCTGTTATGGTTGGTAAAGCTGCTGTGCTAGTAGTAGATGTTACGGTAGTAGGCTTGGGCGGAGACACTGTGGTAATGACTGTTCTGCTATACCTTTTCAGAGAAAGGCTTCTTGTCTGTCTTGTCCAATTCCCAGCCAATTCCGATTTGCTGATTGACTATCTTCGTTCGCCCTGTAAAGGACTTAGTCTTCCCGTGCCTCCATAGATCGTATTGCGGATCTGCGTATCTATTGAAAAACTCGACCAGTTTCTGATCCAATTCTTCTGCAATGTCCTGGTGTCCGGTTCCTATAAGGTTATGATCCTGCCCGGGATCATTTTCCACGTCGTACAATTGCGCTGGCCCAAACCCCTGCAAGCGTTTCCAATAGGCGTACTTGGCTGTGCGAATGCCTCTTGATTCCTCCTGCTCAAAATAGACTTCATCTCTCCACTCTCCAAGCGATTGTCCTTTCAAATGCGGCGCAAAACTGTGCCCGGGCGTGTTTTCAATCGTGACATTGCCGAAGCCAGCGTGGTCCAGAATGGTCGGAAGGATGTCGTACTGTCCGATTATCAAATCGCTCACCAGATTGGCACTGATGGTCCCGGATTGCCGCATAATAAGCGGAACGTTCAGAACGCAATCGTACAGCGAGGATGGTAAGGTGTAATTCGTATGTCCGTACAGGCCGTGCTGATTATAGAAATTGGCCTGATCGGTCGAGTAGATGACAAGCGTGGTCTTATCCAGCCCCGCTTTCTGCAACGCGTCCATTACCAAGCCGACTGAGTAATCGACAACAGCGTTCTGGGAAGCGGTGTTTGCCATGGATTCCGGGTCCAGATGCATTCGTTTCAGCATATAAAACATGTGCAGTTCCTGATTATTCTCATCGTCAGGCCGGCCGTTAATCAGCTTCTCGAATTCCGGGCTGAACTCAGATTGTGGCCACCAGGTCATGAAATCCTTGCCGAGGTAATCTAAGTAGAAGCGGTTGTGATCCGGTCCCAGATTGGTCGGTGGTAGAAGATAAGGCCCATCAAAATTCAACTGCAGGTAGAATGGCTTCTCGCCCGAGTATTTCTGAATGTATTCAGCTCCCTTCTTCGCAAAGAATTCAACTATGTGCTCGCCTACCAGAGGGTATTCTGGCTTGCCATACTCGATGATCTTGTTGTCCCAGAAGCTAAGTGTATGGCCGTAGGAAAACGTGATCCAATCCTGGAAACCCGGCATGGGTGAGAGTGGCTGCCCCATGTGATATTTGCCAATCAGCGCCGTCTGATAGCCGCGGTTAGCAAGGGTCAACGGCAGGGTCCGGAACTCACGGACAGCACACCAGTCATCTGGCCAGCCTGTGATGGTTGCGTCGTCGATCCAATCGTGAATGCCGTGCTGGGAGGGGATGAGTCCTGTCATGAGAGATGCCCGCGTTGGAGAGCATAGACCGTTGCAAGCAAAGGCCCGCGTGAAGCGGACGCCCTCCGCGGCCAGGCGGTCGATGTGAGGCGTCTTAATATCCGGATTGCCATAGCAGCCGAGCAATGAAGCAGGTTGGTTGTCACTCAGGATAAACAAGATGTTCGGCCGTCGGCTTGTAGATATGAGGGCATCGCCACAATTGGCTGATAATGCCAGAGCTCCTAGCGCTGCGGCGCCTAACACGAGGAATTCACGCCTGTTCAGCTTACCATTCACCACTTCCTGCGACTTCAACTCATCTTGTCCTGGTGTTGTCATTTTCCACTTCACAACCGCATCGATGGCTCTCGTCCATCATCTGCCCGACTGGTTTACCGTCTCCATGATTCGGGAAACAGGGATTTCTTTTTTGATGTATTCGGCCATAAGATTCATAAATCTCTCAACATGGCTGAAGTAGCGTTTTGTCCCCTGGCACAGGTAGTTCATCCCCGGCTCACCTTCCGGCGATCTAGCGAAGCGATATTTCAAGCATCCTCCGTGACAGGCAAAAAGCAACCTGCAGTTGCGGCAAGCGTCTGGTAAAGATACCTCCTTACTTGCCCCGAAAGCACGCTGTTTTTCTGAGGACACCATGGCGGCAAGATCGTCGGTCAGGATATTGCCTACCCGGTATTCCGGGAACATGTAGTGGTCGCAGCAATAGACATCACCATTGTGCTCCATGATCAAAGCCTGCCCACAACGCGCGGAGTGCGAGCAAGAGGCCTGCGGAGCTCCAACCCAGTTGGCAAGTGTCCATTCAAAGTTCATGATGAAGGTTTTTCCGACGTCCCGCCGGACCCATTCGTCGAAAATCCCAATCAGGAAATCACCGTAACCACGGGGGTCGACCGACCAGGGTGCAACAGCGGCATCATCCCGGAAATCGGGGCGACTGAGCCGGAAGCTATCTTTTCCTTCCCGATCCATACACCTTTCAACCACGGGAATGAATTGTATGAACCTGACTCCCTGTTTCTTGAGAAAGTGATACACCTCGCCCGGCCTTCCCGCACTTTCCCGTGTGATGCACACTAAAACATTGAATTCGACCATATGCCTTTTCATCTGTTCCAGCGCTTGCATAATCCTGTCAAATGTGGGGTTACCGTTACGGTCTTTGCGGAACCGGTCGTGGATCTCACGCGGGCCGTCCAGACTCAAACCCACTAGGAAACAGTTTTCCGCCAGGAAGTGACACCACTCGTCATTCAGAAGAGTGCCGTTAGTCTGTAGCGTATTGGAGATTCTCTTGCCGTTTCCATACTGCTTTTGAAGGGCGACCGCCTTTTTAAAGAAATCTATACCCATTAGTGTGGGCTCGCCGCCCTGCCAGGCAAAAACCACTTCTGGCGCGTCGTTCGCTTTGATGTATTGCCTTGTGTAAGCTTCAAGCACCTCGTCCGTCATGAGGAGCCTTTCTTTTTCAGGGAACGAATGCTCCTTTTCCAGGTAGAAACAATAATCACAACGCATGTTACAGCGAGGGCCGGTTGGTTTGGCCATAAGATTGAAATTCCTGTATGAACTGTTCACGTGCATGTTTATCTTCACTGCAAGGAAAGGGTCCGTTTCGGAATCGACGCCAAAACCGAAGGCGACCATGCGAAGGTAAGGCTCACTATGATCAGTAGTAGAAAGAGAAACTGGACGAATTGTCTTCTGACTCTCATCGCACTTCTGCTGCATAGTGTCTTGATAGACCTGTTAAAAGCAAACACCTGAGAAGGCTGCCAAGTAGTCTGTCAATCGTCAGACCCCTCATCTCCTCGCCCGCCTTCCAACATTAAAACTGCATTATGTTCTGGTAATCGAATATTACCGTTCTCAGTAAGCTGAATTCTAGTCTTGCGTTAGACGGAAATCAAGGGTCTTTTTTTAATGACTGCAAGTTATTTGAGGGGAGAGTCGAACTCGGCCTGCCTACCCCTTTACACAGTGCTTACTTAGTCGTGTAAAAGGAACGATAGTCATAGCACAAACGTCCCCATTTCTGGTCAGGCTTTACAAGCGGACGCACTGGGTATATTATCGGTGTCGGGACCAAGGAGGAACAATGTGGGCTCACGTTGAGGTGATAATGGGAATCCTAGATTTACCAGCCGAAATCACTAAGGGACAATCCAACCAAATATGAGTTAATTATGCTAACCTTGGGAATGAGTCATCCACCTGCGCCGCCGTTTTCTCTTAGGGCAGTACGCGTTCTGTCTACTGCGATTCCTTTACTCTCTCTATTTCTTTAACGCTGAAAATAGTTCGTAATCACGTTGATTATTGGGGCGGTTGGCACCGCTGGTTAGCCAGGGTGATTAAGGGTAAGCTTTGCAGACGTTTCTATCATCGCTTAAGCGGAAGGGGTGCTTGGCCCTGGATACCATCCCCTTGGTATCTATTAATTCTTTTAATAGAAAACCTGTGCGCGTCTCCCTTATTATTCTTGTAATATTCTCATTGATCCTGTGTATCGCGAATCCCGTATTGGTCACCAGGGCAGCAGTTCCTTTCACGGATCAGGGCATCGTATCAATCGAGGGCGAGCCATACATTATCGATACCAATGTCATCAAAGATGGCTCTACTTTCAAGATGTGGTATACCCACGGCCAGACTAGCCTGAGCCTATCGGATCTGGGCAGCCGGATTGGTGCGTTGCTCACTCAGGACATTATTGATGACATCAGCAATCACGATCTGGGCAGTCTACTAAGTGATTTGGCAGCGCTCGATGTAGACGATGTCTTTAATCTGCTGAACTCTATGTCAACGGTAATCGGTTACGCCACATCATCCGATGGCGTCACCTGGACCGTGGTTAACCCAAGCGTCCTCGCTGGTACCGGCGGGGGTGCCTGGAATGCTGTAGGCGCTCCATGCGTCATCAAGGAAGGCTCGGCTTCTTACAAAATGTGGTACACAGCCAGCAAAGTCATTTTGTCCAAGCCAGACTTGCAGGCCATCATGGATGATTTAAACGGCACTCAAGCTGAGCGCAAACAGGCTATTATAGACCTGATGCATAGCTCCACCACTTCCATCCGTTATGCCACTTCCTCTGATGGAATAATATGGTCAACCTCCAACCCCGAGGTACTGGCAGGGTCAAGCGGCAGCCTGTGGGACAGCACCGCTGCTCCTAGCGTCATCAACGACGCGGGCACTTACAAGATGTGGTACACACTCGGGCAGACGACCTTGACGGGAACTGACCTGGACACCATACTGGCTAATCTGGGCAGTTTTGGAATAGATGATTTTATCGAAGACGTCTTATCAAAGACCAGTACTGCCATAGGATATGCGACTTCGGCCAACGGCATCACATGGACGGTTAATCCCGCTGCCGTGCTGTATGGAAGCGGCAGCGTTTGGGACAGCATTGCTACCCCTTGCGTGCTCAAGAAGGCCGCCGGTGGCTACGAAATGTGGTATAGCCGCGTCCAGACCGACCTGACACAGCCTGGCATAGACACATTAGTGCAAGACCTGCTGGCGCTCACACCCGAAATCAGCAGTCTGATGACAACACTTCAGGGCGGAATTTCTGATCCCTTTATTGTAGAATTCACTGACTTCATCGATAACCACTTGACCGCAGTCAAAGCCGACCTGGCTCATACCAGTTCAGTCATTACTTATGCCACCTCAACTGACGGCATTACCTGGGAAGTCCAGAACTCGGAACTTTTCGTCGGCAGCGCCCTGTGGAACTCCGTCGCTGCCCCGTGCGTTATTCTTGATAGCGGCGTTTACAGGATGTGGTACATGAAAGGCATGGCAGAGTTAACCGCCCAGAATATAGTAGATTATCTTCAGGGGACAATCTCTCCTGTGGGATATGCCACCGGCTTTACCCTCGTGGCTGAAACCAGCTACACCCTTATTAAGGATACAGATAACATAATCGCAATCCAGCTTGTCATCAACCATGCCAAAAGCTCGATCGACGGCACAACTCAGCCGGTGCCCGGAGGGATCGCCTCATATCAGGCGCTATTAAGTTATAACCCGGCCGGCATCGAAGTTATCGGTGTCAGAGGGGTGGCTCCTTTTGATACCCCCGCCTTTGATCCAGCGACGGGTATAGTAAGCGCTGACGCCACTACGCCTTTAATTCCTAGCGACTCGCCTATTGTCAAGATCATAATCCGCCTCAAGGGAAGCGCACTTACACAGTATCCGCTGATCATCACTTTCCAGAGTATCATGTCTGGTGGAACGCCGGGTATGAACGTGCCGGCAGAAAGTGCGCAAACCATTACTTTCCTGCGCGGAGATGCTGACGGTAACGGGGTAGTCACCATCGTTGATGCCATGTTCCTCCTCCAGTATGCTTCAAACAACCGCCTACTGTCAGAGGTAAACCCGGTAAATGCCGCCAGCGTCATGTACGACGGAGCCAGTGGTGACGTTATTAGCATCGTAGACGCCATGTTCGTGCTTCAATTTGCTTCGAATAATAGAGACATTAACTTCCAGTGATGAACGAGGCAGGTCAATTATGAAAATATTGAAATCTTTGATCGTAACGCTGGTGACTATGGGCTTACTTTTAGCCTCCTGGCCGGTTGTACCGGTGGCGGCTGCTAATGCCGTAGGCTCAGGTAGCATCTCCATCGGCACAGCTGTACGGAATCTCAATCAGGGAGCAAGCACCAGTGCTTCTGCGGCAATTAACGTAACGGGATTTACTCCCGGTACCGATAATGGCCTGGGTTCTTATGACATCACGATATCATGGGATCCAAGCGTGCTGCAGGCAACGAGCTCCAGTCCAGGTAGCGGAGGAACGTCATTCAACCACGATTATTCGCCTTTGGGAAGTGATTCGGCTTCGTTTGTCGGGGCAACGAGCAGCCGCACCGGATCGAGTTCAGTATCTGGGGGCAGCGTCAGCTTTACTGTTGTCGGCGACTCGGGCAGCAGCTGCGTTGTAAGCGTCAGCGGCTCTTTGACCGACCCTGCCGGTAGGAATTTCGTACCTACTACGACCACTTCTTTTACGGTCAATGTGCTGACACC
>CAZUXO010000251.1:0-6351 GCA_964624325.1 uncultured Dehalococcoidales bacterium | reverse complement strand
TTGTTACGCTCCTGGTATCTAAGCGTAATTTTTATCTGGCGTTCAACACCCGTGCCTGATACCTCGTAGCCAGTAATATAACCTTCTTGCTTCAAGATCTTGGCTATATTGAGCTTCATTTTTGAAGCTGGCATAGACACGCTATCGTGCCGTGCCATGGCGCCATTGCGAATCCGGGTTAACATATCTGCTATAGGATCACTTTCTGCCATCCGCTTCTTCCTCCGTTTTTATAGGTTTACCAGCTAGATTTGCGTACACCGGGTATCTGTCCTGAAAGGGCCATTCTGCGGAAACAGATGCGGCATAAACCAAACAAGCGGATGTAACCCCGCGAACGTCCGCACAGGTGGCAACGGTTATGCTGTTGCACGCGATATTTGGTCGGACGCTTTGCTTTTACAATTTCTGATGTCTTAGCCATTTTCCCCTCGCTTCTTAGTCCTTAGTGAAAGGCATCCCCAAAAGCTCAAGCAGCTCATGCCCTTCATTGTCTGTTCTGGCGGAAGTGACGATAGTCACTTCAAGGCCGCGCAGTTTATCTACTTTTTCAAATTCTATCTCAGAAAACACAGTCTGTTCTTTTAACCCCAAGGTGTAGTTGCCCCGCCCGTCCCAGGTATTTGGGACGCCAGCAAACTCTCGGATGCGAGGCAGCACTATACTAACCAGTTTGTCTAAAAATTCATACATCCGCTCGCCCCTCAGAGTCACCTTAACACCTACGGGCATACCAACTCTCAGCTTGAAAGCCGCAATGGACTTGGTAGAAAGGCGTACAATAGCATGTTGACCCGTTATTGCAGCCAAGTCAGCTTGAGCGGCTTCTATAGCTTTAGCATTCGTTATTGCTTCGCCAACTCCAATGTTGAGAACAACCTTCTCAACCCGCGGTACTTGCATTACATTCGAATAGCCGATCTTCTTGATAAGAGCCGGCACAACATCCTTGCGATATTTATCGTGCAATCTTGACATTTTAATCCAGCACCTCTAAACAAACCTTGCAGTAACGCACGTGCTTCCCGTCATCCAGTGCTTTCTTTCCGATACGCGCTGGTTTGCTGCACTTGGGGCAAAGCAGCATAACATTGGAAGCATTGAGGGGAGCCTCGCGTTCGATTATCCCAGCCTGCCGAACTGTACCTTTCGGTTTGGTATGTTTCTTGATAATATTCACGCCATCTACAAGCACCTTATCTTCCCTGGGATATGCGAAGTGCACCTTACCCTTCTTACCCTTATCTTTACCTGCTATAACTAGTACGGTATCGTTCTTCTTGATATTCATAATTCTAATTCACCTAAAGTACTTCGGGCGCCAACGAAATTATCTTAGTAAAATTCTTTTCTCTGAGCTCCCTGGCCACAGGCCCAAATATACGGGTGCCCTTGGGGTTGTTTTTATCTGTCAGAATAACTCCGGCGTTGTCATCAAAACGGATATAAGATCCATCCGGGCGTCTATAGGGTTGTTTTACACGCACGATTACTGCCTGAACAACCTCCCCCTTTTTCACGGCGGCGTCGGGAGTGGACTTCTTGACGGTGCAAGAAATAATATCTCCCACTCCGGCGTCCTTCCTTCCAGTACCTCCATAAATATTGATGCACATAATTTGACGGGCTCCGGTGTTATCCGCTACTCTCAGCCTGGTATAAGGTTTTATCACGTATAATACCCTCTTTACTTAACTTCCTCAGGTTTAACCTCAGGCACTTCGCCGCGGCTGAGTATCTCAGCCACCCGCCAACGCTTCAACTTGGACAGTGGCCTGGTTTCTAAAACAAGAACTTTGTCTTCCAGCTTGCATTCACCCTTCTCGTCATGGGCAAGATATTTGACCAATATCCTATAAGTTTTTCGATAGAGCATATGATGTCTCTTTTTCTCAACAGCCACCACCACAGTTTTGTTCATTTTAGTACTGACCACCACCCCAATCATGCTTTTCACATTTGCCATATACTTATTCCTGCCTTATACCCAGTTCGCGTTCCCGTTTAGCCGTCTTAATACGCGCTATATCGCGTCTGGCTTGGGGTATCTCGCGATGATTCTTAATCTGCTTTGTCGCTGCTTTAAAACGTAAGTCAAGCAAATGACGATGCGTCTCATCCAGTTTTTTTAGAATCTCCTCATCCCCAAGGAGACGAACATCTTTAATCTTCAACGGCGCTCAACTCCTTCTTTAAACCGGTACCAACGGCAGTTTCTCTGGCAATAAAGCGGGTATCAAAGGGTAATTTATATGACGCCAAACGCATGGCTTCCTTGGCAGTTGCATGGTCAACACCGCCCAATTCAAACAAAATGCGACCTGCTTTGATAACCGCGACCCAATGGTCGGGAGTCCCTTTACCACCCCCCATTCGCGTTTCTGCCGGTTTTGAAGTGACTGGTTTATCAGGAAAAACGCGTATCCACACCTTACCACCACGACGAACGCTGCGCACTATTGCGCGCCGAGCTGCTTCAATCTGTCGGGCAGTCATCCAAGCTGATCCCATCGCCTGAAGAGCGTATTCTCCAAATGCCAGAGTCACTCCGGCATGGGCAGATCCCGAGCGACGGCCCTTATGCGTTTTTCTGAATTTTACACGTTTTGGTTGTAACATCTGGTTTCCTCAATCGCACAGAGTCTAAGACTCTGTTATTCTTCCTTTTTAACCTTGGGTTTACTCTCTTTAGCAGATTCGGATTTGGCCTTAACAGTCTTAGCCTTTGCAGGCTTTTCCTCTGCCTTTTCCGTCACCTTTGCAGGAATAGCATCAATCTTCTTAGCGCGCGGCTTAGCCTTCTTCTCACTCGCTTTTAGCACTTCGGCTTTAACCGATTCAACTGCGGATTCATGGGTATCACCAACAGCAGATTCAGCAACTTTCTTTTTAGCTCTTGGTTTCTTTACTTCAGCAACTGATACTTCTAAAGAATCTTTCGTCGGAGCTTCAACCATGCGAGCTAACGCCTCGGCCATGGTCGTATCCCTGGAAGAGGCAACCGTTACAACATTAACTGGAAGCGTGGTCACAACCACGGGTGAATCAACAACCGCTAATTCTTCAGCGGCTTCTTTTACTGGAAATATGTCGCCTCGATAAATCCATACTTTGACACCAATACGCCCTAGTGTGGTATGCGCTTCGGTAAAACCATAATCAACATCTGCTCTTAAAGTCTGCAACGGCACACGACCCTGATGCATTAATTGACGCCGAGCGATTTCGGCTCCTCCCAGACGCCCTGAACAAAGTATTCTCATACCCTTGGCTCCTGCTTGAAGCGTACGGAAAATGCTCTGTTTCATGGCGCGCCTATACGCCACACGGCGCTCCATCTGCTCAGCCACCGAGCGGGCCACCAAATAAGCGTCAAGTTCTGGTTGACGAATCTCTCGAATGTCCAGTTGTATCTTCTTGCCACCCAGCACACCCTCTAAATACTTGCGCATCTCTTCAACACGCTGACCACCTCGCCCTATGACAATACCAGGGCGCGCGGTATGAATGGTCACCGAAACTTTATTGGCCTGACGCTCTATCTCAACCAGCGAAATACCAGCATCGCTATACTTTGACTGTACAGCTCTTCTTAGTTTGACATCTTCCAAGATGAATTCAGCGTAGTGCTTGTCATCATACCATTTTGACTGCCAGTCACGGATGACTCCAAGCCGGAACCCCATCGGATGAACTTTGCGCCCCATTAACCCTCCTGCTCCGCCACCACAACAGTGATATGGCTGGAACGTTTCAAAACCTTATCCGCACGACCGCGCGCTCGTGGCTGAAATCTCTTCAACATAGGTGCATCGTCGGCGTATATTTTTACAATTTTCAAATCAGTCGGAGTCAGATGGAAATTATTCTCAGCATCAGCCGAAGCCGTTTTAACCACCTTGGCTACCATTTTGGCAGAAGGCGAAGCGGCAAACTTCAGCATTGTCAATGCTTGCTCCACCTTTTTGCCGCGTACCAAATCCAGCAAAAGTCTTATCTTGCGCGAAGATACCCCAGTATTTTTGCTTGTTGACTTTACTTCCATTATCTATTCCTTAGCTCTGCACCTGAGTTGTTTTTTCTACCTTGGAGGAATGCCCGCGGAAGGTGCGTGTTGCGGCAAACTCACCCAGTTTATGTCCCACCATATTCTCGGTAATAAAAATCGGCACATGGCGCCTTCCATCGTAGACACCGATATTCAGGCCAACCATAACAGGAAGAATCGTCGACCAGCGTGCCCAAGTCTTTATAACCACTTTTTTACCAGAGCGGTTGACGTCTTCAACTTTTTTCATCAGCTTGACATCTATTGCCGGTCCCTTTTTAACTGACCTTGACATTTATTTACCTCGCCGTTTGACAATTAATTTATCCGAATGTTTGGGTTTGCGTGTTTTGTAACCCAGTGCCGGCTTTCCCCATGGTGTTTTTGGTCCTGGCATACCAATGGGAGTTCGCCCTTCGCCTCCGCCGTGCGCATGGTCCCTGGGAGACATTGCCGTGCCGCGTACAGTTGGACGCCAGCCTTTGAGCCGATTACGCCCGGCCTTACCCATCTTGACGTTGGAGTGATCCATATTACCCACTTGCCCAACAGTTGCCCTGCATTCGGCACGCACGTGCCGCATCTCGCTGGATGGTAGCCTTATCAGCACATAATCGCCTTCTTTAGCCATAAGCTGTGCGGCTGTGCCCGCACTGCGCACCAGTTTTCCACCACGCCCCACTTCGGTCTCTATGTTATGTATGAGAGTACCAGTCGGCATGTTCTTCATGGGCAGTGTATTGCCCGGCTTCAGGTCTGCATCATCCGCAACCTTGATAACATCATCGACATGCATTCCGTTAGGAGAGATAATGTAACGCTTTTCGCCATCAGCATAAAATACCAGAGCTATATTGGCAGAACGGTTAGGATCATACTCTATGGCAGCTACTCGCCCCGGAACCCCAGCTTTATCACGCTTGAAATCTATAATGCGCAACATCCGTTTGACTCCGGAACCTCGGTGGCACACGGTCACCTTTCCCTGAACGTTTCGCCCACCCCGCTGCTTCTGCGGAATCACCAGCGCTTTTTCAGGAACATTCTTGGTAAGCTCTTCATAAGTCAGCCCTGTCATACCCCGCCGCCCCGGCGAAGTTGGGCGATAAATTCTAATACCCATGTCCTATCTTACTCCTTAGACGCCTTCAAAAAGCTCGATCTTATCGCCAGCTTTAAGCGTGACAATTGCCTTTTTCGAAGGGGAGGTAATCATCATGCGTCGGCCTGCCTTGCGTGACTTGCCTTGAACCGTTATCACGTTAACACCGGTTACGCTGACCTTGAAGGCTTTTTCCACAGCCAGCTTGATCTGAGTCTTATTGGCACCACCTGCCACCTCGAAAGCATATTTACCTTGGCTTTGCAGCATCGTGTTCTTCTCTGTAATAAGAGGTTTGCGTAAAACTTCGTAAACCTGAATCTCTTTCATTAGGCAACACCTCCCCACAACACTTCAACTTGACGCAGAGCAGCCTCGGTAATCAGCAACTTTTCATAAGCCAGCATATCTGCAACGTTAAGCAGTCTGGCAGGCATAGTCTTAATCGCCGGCAAATTGCGCGCGCTCTTCACCACAACGTCATCCACCTCGAGAAGAGCCAGAATGGCGCTCTCGATCCCCAATGCCTTTAAAATTGTTACTATTTCTTTCGTCTTAATCTCGTTAAGCTTGAGTTCATCTAAAACTATCAATGCCTGTTCAGATACTTTGGATGAAAGCACACACTTGATAGCCAAACGTCTCATTTTCTTGGGTAACGCCACCGACAAATCACGAGGATGAGGGCCAAATATTATGCCACCACCGCGCCTGACACCGCTCTTTATAGAGCCTGCGCGCGCCCTTCCCGTGTGCTTCTGAGCGTACAGCTTTTTAGTGCTGCCAGCCACTTCACTGCGCGTCTTGGTATCAGATGTGCCTTGCCGAGCATTGGCGCGCTGGGCAACCAGCGTATGGTGAACCACTGCGTCGTTGGCCGATTGAGCAAAGACAGTATCGCTGATATCGATGGTGCGAACTACCTCGCCAGCCATATTATAAATCTGAATGTTCACTTGTTTCTCCCAATGGACTTACCAATTAATAGTAGTCCGTTCTTGGCTCCGGGTACCGGCCCCTTTACCAGAAGAAGGTTACGCTCTACATCGGCTTTTAAAACTTCCATGTTGCGGACGGTAACCCTATCATCTCCCATGTGGCCAGCCATGCGTGTACCCTTGTAAACGCGACCTGGGGTTGTGGTGGAACCAATGGAACCCGGAGCACGGTTGCGGTCAGACAGATCGGAAGAGCGTCGTGT
>CAZUXO010000250.1:0-8042 GCA_964624325.1 uncultured Dehalococcoidales bacterium | reverse complement strand
GGCAGGGATAGTCACCTCTACGATCTCCAAGTTGCGATCATGCATGACCATCAGATGCATAAGGGGGTGCGAAGGCATCTCATGCTCAATATGTTCCAGAATAAGGTTGGTGGAGTTCACTGTAACATCAACTCCAAGTTTGCGAAAAAGGGATTCGTTGCGTGGATTTCGCACACGGGCGATGGTACGTGGTACGGCAAACTTGTGCTTGGCTACCTGACAGGCCACTAAGTTATCCTCGTCATCTCCTGTAACAGCAACAAGCATATCGGCACGGCTGGTACCAGCCTTCGCCAGCACGCTAGCCTCGCAACCATCGCCACGGACTGCCACACTACCCAACCCTTCAATCAATCTCTTGCTGATCGCCGCGTCCCTTTCGATAAGCAATACTTCATGATTTTCCACCAACAGCGCCCTGGTAAGATGAAAGCCCAGCTGCCCGCCGCCGATAACAATGATGTACATCTATAGTTATGCTCCCAATTTTTCCCTGAGCATCTGCGCCACCAGCGTGGTGGGACTTACAGCATCTATTCCCAACAGAATATACAAATCGCGCCTTTGTGGATCATAAATACGACAGATTACCTTGGGCACACGGAAAATGTGCTTGGCCATCTGGCAGGCCATAACGTTGCGATTGTCTCCATGAGCTACGGCAATGAAAGCATCAGCCTTTTCTATTTCGGCTCTCCTCAACGCTTCTTCGTCCATCCCGCTGCCCAAAAGTGCCGTACCGCGGAACTCGGATGAAAGAAAACGATCAAAGCTGTAGGCATCCGTGTCCAAGATGGTAACATCGTGTCCTTCGGAGTCCAGTGAATTAGCTAACTGAGCTCCAACGCGCCCGCAGCCCATGATTATAATTTTCATATCAGGATTGTTCCAGGCCCAGTTGGTGATCGAGAATAACTCGGCAGGGAGCATTCTTGAGCACATAGGGCGCAACATCTCCCAGACAGAATTCGCCGAACTGGCGCTTGTATGTGAGGCTGATGATGACAAGGTCAGCCTGATGCTCCCTGGCTACATCGATGATGGCTGAACCCACCTCGCGGGCTTGCAGGATTTCGGTTTCCACCGCACACCCCCGCTTTTTGATCTGTTCCTCCGCTCTTGACAGAATTACCTCCGAGCGGTTCATTTCAGATTCAATTTCGGCATCCAAAGGGAGCGAACGATCCACCGGTATGACATGCACAGCAATTATGGTCTTCTTGCCCTTCTGTTTGACCAGGTCGCAAGCTAACTCAATAGCCCCCTCGTCCGCTTTGCTGCCACTTACCGGCACCAGTATTTTATTAAATTCCATATCTAACCAAGGAGGGATTATAGGCTGAAAGTCAACCTTTTGCAATAATCCAGAAATGAGCCATGCCTGTTTGCTAGGCGGGAAGGAACAGTTTGCACAGAGTGTATATTAACCCCGAGATAATAGCGGCGCACGGTATGGTTAAAAGCCATGCCCATACTATGCGCAAGGTTACATTCCAGCGGACAGCAGACTTGCGGTTCACTGAACCCACCCCAGATATAGCCCCTGTTATAACATGGGTGGTACTCACCGGAATTCCCAAAGAGGTGGAAAGGTAGATACTTGCGGCGGCTGCCGTTTCGGCGCATACGCCGTCTATTGGACGCAATCTGGTGATCTTCTGGCCCATTGTTTTAACGATGCGCCAGCCTCCTGAAAGAGTGCCGAGTGCAATGGCGCTATGGGCGCTGAGCACCACCCATAAAGGTACTGTAAAAGTAGTAATCAGTCCCCCTGCAAAAAGCACGCTAGTGATAATTCCCATGGTCTTTTGGGCGTCATTGCCCCCGTGTCCAAGGCTGAAGGCCGCGGCCGAGAATAGTTGGAGCACCCGCGACCACTTGTCCACGATCGAAGGAGGTTGTCTCCACTTAAAAATCATCCATGACGCCGCGATTTTCAGTGAATACCCCAACACCAGTCCTATAGCAGGCGCCAAAACGATGAAAATCAAGGTTTTGTCCCATCCTCCCGCAATGATCACCCCAAACCCGCCTTTGGCTATGGCAGCTCCCGCATACCCGCCTATTAGCGCGTGAGATGAGCTGCTGGGTAGGCCGAAATACCAGGTTATAAGATTCCATGTAATAGCGCCAGCCACAGCGGCGAGGATGACGGTCGGGGTAACTGTGGAAATGTCTATCATCCCCTTCCCGATAGTCTTAGCCACCGCCGTTCCAAAGACCAAAAATGCTACAAAGTTGAAAAAAGCGGCCCAAATGACAGCGAGGCGAGGGGAGAGTACCCTGGTGGATACGATAGTGGAAATGGAATTGGCGGCATCATGCATGCCGTTGGTGAAGTCGAAAACGAGTGACAGGATAACTACAAAAACTATCAGTGCCAAACGGAAACACCCTTTTGTATAGTGCTATTTCTCAAACAACGCATTATAACTCTTTTACAGGTATGATATAAAGTACAATAAACAAGTTGGGGGGGAACTGGGGTAATATACCTCTTGAGTATTGACAGCAATTTCAGTGTAAACTAAACTCTCTTGAATCCGTTTATTGGAGGTGTTGCATGGTCAAATTCTCTTTGCTCCCACAGGAAACCAAGTTTTATGACCTTTTCGTGCAGAGCTCGCACAACGTGGTGGAAATCGCTGGAGCCCTGAAAGATTTGCTGGATAACTGGCAAGACGTAGAGACCAAGGTGGCCCACATCACCGAGCTAGAACATACTGGAGATACCCTAACCCATCAGGTAATGGACCTTCTGTACCGTAGCTTCATCACTCCATTCGACCGTGAGGACATTTCGCTGCTGGCTCACACTCTGGACGACATCGCCGATTTCATACACGCAGCGGCCGATGCCATGTTCATTTACCGCATAAAGTTACCCACGAAACGCTCACAGGAACTGGCCAACATACTGGTGGAGGCATCCCGGGAAGTTGAAAAAGCTATGGTGTTTCTACGTTCACGCTCAGAACTCAAAAAGGCAATGGAATATTGCGTGGACCTCAACCGTCTCGAAAACGAGGCCGACGATATTTCCCGCCGTGCACTAGGGGAGCTTTTCGAGGGCGGTTATGATGCCATGGATATTATCAAATGGCGCGAAATCTACGAACATATGGAGAGCGCAACCGACCGATGTGAGGATGTAGCAAACGCCCTAGAGGGTATCGCACTGAAAAACGCTTAATACGAGACCTTCAGGTGCCGATATCGTCGCGCCGGTCTTCCATGCCTGCCTTTATATGGTTTTTGTAATCGGGACATTCTTCATGTCCTGAACGCAGACTACACATCACCCCTCCCACCTCGCAGTTCTGACACTCCAGCTGCAAGGTCGAATTACTTATCTTGAACTTCACGCTAAGCAATTCATCAATGCTTTTTTGTATGGTGGCCGCCTGGCTAACTGCCTGGTCGGCGATAAGTAAATGGCAGCTCATGGCGTGCATTTCAGGGGTGATGCTCCACACGTGCAAATCGTGCACGTCCTTGACACCCGACACTTCAAGCAAAGCCTCCACCATTCTATCCACTCCACATGTGACGGGGTGGCCTCAAGAAGCACCCGCAAGCCGTCCTTGAGGATTCCCCAGGCAGCTCCCACGAGTACTAACCCTATTCCAGCACCAATGATAGGGTCTACTATGTTGAAACCGGTGAGGGTGATGATAATACCCCCGATAATGACGCCCATCGAGGCTAGCGCATCACCGGCAGCGTGCCAGAAAGCGCTGCGCACGTTGATGTTATCAATGCGCTCCTTCCTCAGCCAAGAAGCTACGAAGACGTTAACGGCCAAGCCTGCGGTGGCTACAATAACCATGGGGATACTGTTAACCTCTGGCGGTTCGCCCATGCGTATAATCGCCTCATAGGAGATAAAGGCGGCTATGGCTACTATAGTGGTGGCGTTTAGCACCGCGATCAACACACCGATACGGAGGTAACCAAAGGTCATGCGACGATCGGCGGGACGTCGTGATTGTGCTACTCCATACTAGGACAGGGCGAGGGCGATCACATCGGTGAACACGTGACCGGCGTCCGCCAGAAGTGCTATGCTGTTGGTGAGGATACCTCCAGCTATTTCGGCGGTCAAGATTAGCAGGCTGAAAAAGACGCCTGCACGTAGTTTGTTGCCAATCTGTGTTGTCCCGTGATGGTGGTTATGCCGCATGTTTTCCCCCGGACACCTGAGCAGAGGCACAGTTACAGCGAATATTTCAGCTGGGTTACGCGCATTTTCGTGGCACGGATGATCGTTTCGATGTCATCAACCACACTGTTAATACGGTCCTTATAGCTCATTACCACATAGTCAAAGCTGGACAACTGATCTACCTCTGAGCGGGCAGTGGTAAGCCGGATTTCAAGGTCACCGGGTGACTCGGTCCCACGCCCTTTTAGGCGCTGCTCCAGATCTTCCCGTGAAGGTGGCATTAGAAATACTAGCACCGTGCCAGGCAGATTCTTCTTGATCGTCATCGCACCCTGCACATCCACCTTGATGATCACATCCAGCCCTTGAGCCAGGGCTTCGCGCACCGGAGCCTTAGGTACCCCGTAAAAGTGGCCATAGACCTCGGCGTACTCAAGGAGTTCGCCCCGTTCGATGAGGCGAGCGAACTCCTCTTGTGATATGAAATGATAGTGAACGTTATCTACCTCGCCGGGGCGCTGTTGGCGCGTGGTGTTTGTTACGATAAAAGCGAGCGGCAGAGGTCTAGCTTTCATTACATTGAGGGCAGCGTCCTTGCCAGCACCAGAAGGGCCGGAAAGCACCAATACTATGGGAACAGGAGATGCAGCAAAAGGAGAGACCTTAGAGCGGGAGGGATTCATCGCTCAGCTCTGGACGCAGTACGGCGCTGCCACGGGTTATCTGTAAGCGCCCGGTTATGGTCTCTGGCGCCAGGGCCGCCAGCACGATGTGCCCGCTGTCAATAAAGATGACTGCCTTGGTACGACGGCCGTTGGTCATATCAATAAGCATGCTCTTGTTGCGTGCTTCCAATATGGTTCGCTTGGTGGGGGCAGAATTGGGGGCGGCGATGGCTATCACCCTATTCATGGCCAGGATATTACCAAAACCTACGTGGACCATCTCACCGGTCATCTTCTCTCCCTCAGTTTTCATAACTCTCAATATCTTATACCCTCAGATGAAAGTCGGCAAGGGGCATCTCGGTTGTTCAAGCCTCGGTCCCCGAATATAAAGCTGCGGTTTTGACAATGCATCCTTCAACCGACATCCAGGCGAGGTACAGACTAAAGTCTAAACTATTACCGCAAGGTAGCCAACGCTCTCATGAAGGCTTCAATTTGCCCAATGGATAATCCCTCTGTTTCGCTCAGTCTTTCAAGCCTTGTGATAGTCTTTTTAGCTTGTTCCCGCATTGCCCAGTGGACGGCTTCATCACTGTAGTGTACCGACTCGAACAGCCCCGATTGTTTGACCATTGTCCCATTCATATTCCCCTCCAAGCGCAAAATGCCGCAAACCCGATAATTGTGTTACTACATAATAGCTCTTTTGTTCTATATCTTCAATGGGTTCAAACCTTTAATCCCACCTTGTCTTACAATTTGGTATTATTCTATTATCGGCAAATCAATATTCCCATTGCACCTATTATGAATTTTGCAAGATGGCTATCAGTAATGAAAGATGCTTTCGGGTGATAAACAAGAGCTAAAAGGCTCATTATGAAATAGGTATTTTAGGTCACGCTGTGGGGATGGGCGGTATTGTGGTGTGCCCCTTTATTGTAGAGGTTTTAGGCTCATCGGACGGCTATTGAATGAAATCCCAAATTGAAAAATACCGAGGAACCCGCGCCTCATTTAAAATTAACCCTCCAATATTTCGGGAGAGAAAGAGCCAGTGTTTTGCAAGGTAATCAGCGTTCCATCATCCGATCAGGTATGAAGGTTGCTATTATATTAAAGGCAGACCAGCAGAGCGGCAAGCTCACGGAAGGGGTGGTCAAGGATATTCTGACCAACACCGCCTTCCATCCACGCGGCATTAAGGTGCGTCTGGTGAACGGGCAGGTTGGGCGGGTCAAAGAGATAAGGGGATGAGGCTGGCAATGCCATCCCCTATTATTCATCCTGAATCTGTTGCAATGCATTCATCTGCCTGACAGGACGAGCTTCGATGTAACCGCGGTAGCCCAAAGGTTCCATTTGGAACCGTGGGGAATCGTTGTCAGCCCATTCAAAGCCATATATTTTTGGGTTGTAGGTCTTCATTACTTCCCACAAGTCGCCTATGGCCTCCTCGAACTTTGCATCATCGTACGAAGGTCCCTGGAAGACCATCATCTTGACAGATGGCAGGGTGATTATCTCGAAACCCGGTGGTACTGGCCCTTTGTATGCCCGGGGCATTTCCACACCCTGGGCATAGACCGAGGTGCCAGGACGGACCAGGGTTTCAGGCAGCCACATCCCGATAGGTTCGTAAAGGGCGTCCTTGATCTGGCCGAGTTGGTCCCAGACATCGCAGCCCACTTCCTCGCAGTACTCATAATAGTGGGTGGCTGTCTTCCCTCATTTCAGTATCAACCTTCGTTCGGGGCGGTCAACCACCTGGACAATAACAGTATTGGTTTTTGCATTTTCCGTCATTTCTTCCTCTCCTCTTTGTTTTCTTAGGTAATAATCCGAAGCGCGCAGCGGCATGAAGAACTTCAAGATGGGTTTGTTCTGACTGTACGAGCGAGGACTGAGCCCAAATTGTTTGGAAAAAGCCCGCGTGAAGCCTTCATGCGACTCAAAAACAAAGTCGAAAGCTACTTCGGTCACGCTGGCGTCACTGTCACGTAGTGTGAGGGCGGCCCTCGAAAGCCGCAGTGCCCTTATGTAGTCAAAAGGGGCCTTCCCAGTCATCTCTTTAAAAATACGGGCTGAATGAAAAGGGGAATAACCGGCAGCCTGCGAAAGCATATAAAGATTTATCGGCTCCACCAGGTGTTGCTCAATGCAGTCCTGCATGCGTTGGACTGCATCTACCTTGTCTCGTTTCTCCATTCTTTACCTCAAACAGAGTGTACCACCAGGAAGTAGGGAAAACTTGACCAAAATTGCTAAGAATAATCCGATAAACTGATGAACGTGGGGAAGTTTATTTCATAAAACCGTTCCAACTACTCATCTGTTTCAATTTTTACGGTTATACGGGTGATTCGCCAGCGCCTCATCAAAATACCCCAGCGTCAAAAGAGCCACCACTTTCATATCTTTTCGCGTTCTACCGGTTTATCCAGATAATGTCGTACGTTGTAACGGTGTTCAAGCAAATCCATGATTGTCGTTATCTTATCTGTCCTTCCTCTACCGGGACCGCCAGGCTGTGGTCCTTTAGCAATACCTCGTCTTTAAGGATAACCTCTGTGTCGCCATCGGCTATGACGCATCCATGGTCCATGATGATAACACGAGGACACAAAGCCCGTACCATCTCCATATCATGCGAAACAATGAGCTTTGTACCTGGCAACCTGCGTAATAACCCGATAAGATGCCACTTGCCTCCGGGGTCAAGGTTGGAGGTGGGCTCATCCAGTACCAGCACCCTGGGCGACATGGCCAGCACAGTAGCGATGGCAACACGCCTCTTTTCGCCCAGACTAAGATGATGCGGAGAGCGCTTTTCGTACCCAGCCATGCCTACTTCTTCCAGCGCCCGACTGACGCTTCGTATCACTTCCCCCGTTTCCATGCCGAGGTTGAGCGGACCGAAGGCTACGTCATCGAAAACGGTAGGCGAAAAAAGCTGGTCATCGGGATTCTGGAATACCACCCCTACCAGCCGTCTTACTACCCTGAGATTGTTCTCTTGAACCGCCTGGCCGAATACCCTGACCTCTCCGTTATGCGAATGCAGCAGGCCATTAAGATGCAAAAGCAACGTGGATTTACCGGCTCCGTTAGGCCCCATGAGGGCCACAGTTTCCCCTTCATCGATACGCAGGGTTACATCACGCAGGGCGGGCTGGCCATCTGGATAAGAGTAGGACAGGTTTGTAATA
>CAZUXO010000249.1:0-3321 GCA_964624325.1 uncultured Dehalococcoidales bacterium | reverse complement strand
CTGACATAGTACTATACAGCGATCCTTATCTCCTGCTCTGCGACCATCCACTCCTCTTCTTCTTTTTTTTTTAACCACCCACCCCCCCCCAAACCTTCCACGGCTCTGAACACTCTTTCCCTACACGACGCTCTTCCGATCTGAAATATTTATCTTCGACGACGAAGTCGGCCCCGGACTACCATTGTGGCTGCCTAATGGTGCCGCCATGATAGAAGAGATCGAAAAGCTGGCCAAAGATGTAGAGCTCCGGCATGGGTATGTACGCGTCAAGACGCCGCATATAACCAAAGAAACGCTATTGCAACGCAGCGGACATTTACCCTATTACGCTGAAAGCATGTTTCCTCCGATGGAACTTGAGGGCGTGCGTTATTACATCAAACCCATGAACTGTCCCATGCATCACAAGATCTTCGGTAGCAAGCCGCGCAGCTACCGCGATTTGCCACTAAGACTGGCTGAGTACGGCACCTGCTACCGTTACGAGAAATCCGGAGAACTATTCGGACTGATGCGGGTGCGCTCGATGCAGATGAACGATGCGCATATTTATTGTTCGGAAGCACAATTCGAACAGGAATTTATGGCTGTTGTCAAATTGTATCTGGAGTATTTTAAGATATTTAATATTTCCGAGTACGTCATGCGCCTGAGCACCCATGCGACCGAAGGTCTGGGGAAGAAGTATGTCAATAATCCGGTGCTCTGGCTGAAAACCGAGGATATGGTACGTACAGCTATGAAGCGGAATGAAATCCCTTTTATCGAAATCCCTGATGAAGCCGCTTTCTACGGCCCCAAGATAGATGTGCAGGTGAAAAGCGCCATTGGCAAAGAGTTTACTCTTGCCACCAACCAGGTGGATTTCGCTCAGGCCGAGCGTTTCGATCTTGAGTTTACCCGCGAGGATGGTTGCAAAGAGCGTCCGTTAATCATCCACCGCGCTCCGCTGAGCACTCACGAGCGGCTTATTGGCTTTCTTCTGGAACACTACGGCGGTGCTTTCCCGGTTTGGTTGGCTCCTGTCCAGACTGTCATTATTCCCGTTACCGACAGCCACGTAGAATATGCCAATAAACTCGATGTGGAACTTAAAGAAGCAGGTATACGAGTCAAAGTGGACTCACGTTCCGACCGCATGAATTATAAAATTCGCGAAGCTCAACTCGGGCGCGTGCCATATATGCTCATAGTGGGCGATAAAGAAATATCCAGCGAGACTGTGTCCGTCCGTCTCAGAAACGGGGAACAGAAGAATAATCTGCACTTTGACGAATTCAAAAAGGCTGTCGTTAAAGTCATTGTTGACAAATCTAAGGATTTCGGGTTATAATGTGTGGTTGTGTTATTTTAACAGCAAAGGATTTTTGCGGAGCTATTTAACAGTATAATTAAAGAATTACGCGTTAACCAGTTGATAAGGGGTAGAGAAGTTCGTGTCGTAGGTGATAAAGGCGAACAGTTTGGTGTAATGCCCCTGTATCAAGCCCGAGAAGTAGCTGAAAAAGCAGGGCTCGATCTGGTTGAAGTGGCCCCTACGGCCGTGCCGCCGGTGTGCCGCTTGATGGACTACGGTAAGTTCAAGTATGTCCAGACCAAGAAAGAGCGTGAAGCCCGCAAAGGGCAGAAGGTAGTCCTTTTACGAGAAGTCAGATTGCGTCCCAAAATCGGAGATCATGACTTTGATGCGAAATCGCGAACGGCATATAAGCTTCTTGAGGATGGGGATAAAGTAAAAGTTACCATAATGTTCCGAGGGCGAGAGAATACTCATCCTGAGCTTGGGATAAAATTAATACAACGGATGGCACAGTCTCTTGCTGCCGTATCAACAGTAGAGAGAGAACCGATACGTGAGGGGGCCAGATTACACGCGATTCTCGCCCCGCTACCGTCAACGAAGCCAGTCAAACCCAAAGAAGAAACAAGGGATGAAATAGGGGAGCTACAAGATGCCAAAGCTTAAAACTCACAAGGGCGCCGCCAACCGCTTTCACATCACTGGAACAGGTAAGATAATGCGCATGAAAGGCGGGAAAAGCCACTTGCGCCGCAACAAGTCTGACAGGAGCAAAGGTCTGTTTGACGAAATGATCCCGCTGAGTTCACGTGATAGGATACGCATTCAGCGACTCATACCCTACGGGACAGTCTAAAGGAGGACTCTCTTGGCTAGAATTAAAAAAGGCGTCACTGCACGCCAGAGACATAAAAAAATACTCGACCTGATGAAGGGCCAACGGGCAACGCGGCATTCTTTATACAGGCGCGCTCACGAATCATTGCTTCACTCTTTGAGCTATGCCTATGCCCATAGACGTGAACGCAAGGGTGATATGCGCAGGATTTGGATTACGCGCATCAATGCAGCCAGTCAGGCCAACGGCATGAGCTACAGCCAGTTTATTGAATCGCTCAAGAAAGCCAATATCGATTTGAATCGCAAAGTACTGGCCGATATGGCGGTACGCGAGCCGGCGGCTTTTGCTGATTTGGTACGTCAGGGACGCGCTGCACAGTAGTTTTGACTAAAGCTGAGGCCCCTTCTTTCAGGAAGGGTTGCTCTTTTTATTATGGAATCCGCTGGAGGTTGATCTAATGAAAATGGTGATTAAAAAGACACATTGCCCTGTTGATAAAAAACTGGTCATGCCTTTGGAACAAAAAGCCGGGGATGGCACCAAACTCGTTTGCCCGAAATGTGCTACCGTGCTTTACGTAAAAGAAGACTGGGGCTGGCGTTTCCCAAAAGCTGAAGCCGCGGCTGCCGCCAAGAAATAGTTTTCGTTGCCATGATAGAAATAGATGTCTCGCAAGAGGCATTAATTTCTGAGTAGGATATCTAAAAGCGAAGCGTTTGATAAAGAGGGGTGAAAGCCCCTCTTGTTTTATATCTTGGAACATCACCAGATACCTGGTATCAGAATGTGGCGCTTTTCAGGGTAATCTGCGAATTTGGATTTGTACCACAGGTGATTGGATAGTGCCCTTGGCACCAGATTAGCCGCTGTCCATACAGCGAAAATCAGACCCGGAAGGGACCATGTAGCTATCGCCCAGCCACACCATATCACAAGCTCTCCCAGATAGTTCGGGCTGGAAACCCAGCGGTAGAATCCACCGTAAGGTATTTTGTAACCGTTCTCTCTTTCTTTGCGCAATCCGCCCAGCACGCGGTCAGAATGACGGTTAACCATGAAACCGGCCACGAAAAGCATTGAACCCACTATAAAACGCGGATCAGATAACCATGCGTCGCTGTAACCTCCTGAAAAATCGAAAAGGTAACGCCCATTCAGGTAAGCATTGATGCTGTTG
>CAZUXO010000248.1:0-7983 GCA_964624325.1 uncultured Dehalococcoidales bacterium | reverse complement strand
CAGTTGCTTTTCTTGCTGTGGTTTTACTTACACTCGCTTGTTTCCCATTTTTATCTGCATCGGTTGAATACCATGACGCTTTACAATCGTTGCAAGTGCTATCCCAAAGACAAGAATAATTTAGGAACCTACTCTCTTTATCATCTTTGGCGACTTGGATAATTATATCGTTGATTTTATTACTGCCACATGAGGGGCAACTTGAGGGACGGTTACGCAAATATTGTTTTCCACCTATTTTGTTGTTCTGAGTTGTGGTTCGAATATTGTTTTGTGGGGTTGTGTTCTCAATCGGTTCGACGTTTTTCTCTAACACAAAACCGTCTATATCATGATCAGCTTGGGATGTTAAGGTTTTTACCTCTTCTGCCGATAATTCTTTGGTGCTTTGTGCCACGTTTTCTTGTTTGGCAATATGTTTACCTTGAAGTGGCTTAGTTAGCTCATAGATAAATGCACCTATCGCCCACACTACTAGATAAATAAGAATGCCAAAAAATAATACAGAAGGAGAAGCCTCAATAATGCTATAAAAAATATAGGATGGGGAATGTTGAAGGATGACATATATTGTGTAAATCACCGCAAATGACAAAGCGGCAATCAGGGCAATCCGTTTAGGGATTTTCATTAAAGCCCCCTTACTACCTTAACAACTCGCCGGATAAAATGTTACCTTGGCATACGCAACAGGTCCACCCGTAAGGTTAGAAACACCAAACCCGTTGATAACGCACATACATAACCCATCAAGAGAAACAAAAAAATAAAGGCGTTGTTCCCCGAGAGGCACGCATTAAGCTATGAGTTCCATCCGTTTTTTTCGCTCCAATAAGTATGATTTGTCCCACAACCCCGCCTACAAATCCTCGTAACCCCATCTTGCAACCACGAGCATTTACAGGTAGAACAATGTTCTTCATATAGGTTAGTGCCCTCTCGTATTGTACGACCATCCCCTAACCAATCCGGCAGTCTATACAACCATTTATGGAACCCTAGGAGACAAGCAATATCTCTCGGCATTTTCTCTTAATCCCCCTAAAATTGAATCGCGGCGCAAATCTCGTGAAAATTGTTTCAGTCTTTTCCTAAATCTCCTCAGGCTCCCCATCCTATCGATTGCTTTTAGACTCCCATCATAGTTTGGCCCCTATCTAATGTCAATATAAGTCTATCAATATCTATTAGTGCCTATTACATCTCCCATATGTACCATGACCTCAAATCCGTCAAACTCACAAGGATATTGAGGTAGGTGCATAAATGGCGAGAAAGAAAGTCTCAGACCAGCCCAAGGAAAAGATTGACCGCATATTTTTAAGTTTCACCGAGGCACAGGAATATTTGGGTGTAAGTCACCAGACAGTGTATAAACTCATGAAGCAGGGGCTATCAAGCCACAAAATAGGCAGAAAAAGGGTGTTCTTAAAAGAAGATTTGGTGGCGTGGATTAAGTCGCATTGATTGTAGTGTCACAGGGCATGATGCCAGTTCGGTCTCGGGAAAAGCATTAAGAGCCGCATGGCAGCTACGCCCCTTTTAGACAACCAGAGAGGTAACAGTACATACGCCTGTGCGCATAGGGCGGGCCGCTGCGGGGGTCCCAAAGACGGGGGTGGCAGTACCTACCCGGTCCGGCCGCCGACCAAGCCCTTCCTGGCATCGATTAATTTGAGGCAATTACTTTTCAAGGCCTTAAAGATGTAAGTAACCAAGTTCGCGAGTTGGCCAACGGCAGTCGACGCCCTACCATTGAACAGAAACTCAGATACAAAATGCCCATCTAAGCACTTGCCTATATCTTTCTACCACCCTGACAAACCATCGTCCCTGCTGACACCTGGAAGCCTCGCAACGTGTCCCTACGAGCCACTACGATGGTCTTCGAGCCAAGTGACAATATCACGAACCAGATAGCACCTGTTAACGCGATTTAACCTTATCGTTGGGAAGTTTTTCTCCAACCTCAACTCGGATAAAGTCGCCAACTCGATGTTTAGAACCTTTAGCAAGTCGATCTCGCTTATGACGTCGCTTGCTAAACCCGGATGCACGAATTGGTTTGTTGTCTGTTGGTCTGTCATTCTTGTTTACTCCTATCATTAATTTTATTGATTCTAAACACTCTACTGCCGCAGTGCTTATGCCTTCGGGCAGAGGACCGGCGGCATGAAGGTATTCGTTTATCGAAGTCTCATCTCCCATCACAATACTCCTGAGTTCCGGCGTTAGACCAAATCCTTTGCCACCGATGAAACATACCTGGCCGGTAACGTCCCAGTAGACGGGTTTATCTTGGATTTCCATCATTATCACCTCTTATGGCTGGAATGATAAACATCTGTAATCATTCTAGGTTTGCCTTCTTATCGACTAACCATTGTTTAATAGCCAAAACTTGAGAGTCTTTGGTTGCTTGATTAAAAAGCAGGCTCTCAATCGAATCACATCCTTCCGGGATCGGTGGAGAACCAAAGGCATAACATAATTCGATTGCTTCGATGATAGAGGCACCAAGAATGGCGTGACGATGTACTAACCATGCATTATTCGGATCATCCTCTGGTGAGGTTCCCTTTTCAACAACATCACGTCGTGAGGTGTTTGACTCGGCAAATGGCGAAGACACAGAGTCAAACACCTCTTTCCCCGCGTCTTTTTCGGCAGCATAGGTTATCTTTATTACAATATCTTTATGATTTTCTTTAATAGTTTCTTTAATGTCTGTAGCTGTAGTCGTGGGAACTTCACTAGTCTGGTGAAGTACACTACACTCGTCTGGTGAAGTAGGGTGTACCGCATTTCTCCTCTTGCTAGTGCAGTGTGCTTCACTAGTTACCCAATCTTCAACAGCCTTTAGATGGTAGAGGGACTTAGTCGTTGAATGACGATTAACAAAAACCATGCCCTTTCCCTCAATCTCATGGATTGCGTTTATAACGCCATGCTTTGACAGTCTGGTGAGTTTCATAAATTTACTCAATGGAATATTCGCATCTAACCTTTGAAAACCCAGGGTTTCATTTATTACAGCAAGGATTACCTTATATCCAGAACGAGTTAAATCTACGGCCACCAGTGCGCAGTAGAGATCATTCGGGATTTTCCTGAAGCCTGGTTTCATTAAATCATTTCCGCTTGTTATTTACCCGTCTTGGGCGTGATAGTCGCCGTTAACAAATCCTCCAATGCCTTCCTAGGGATCAGGAGTCTTTTCCCGAGTCGAAGAACCGGGATTTCCCCGCGTTCAATTGCCAGATAAACGCTGCCGCGTGCGATTCCCAATAACTTAGCGGTTTCATTGCAATTGAGGGTTAGCTTCTGATTATCCATCACACTACTCCTTGGTTGCTGGTAGGTCCGGGAATAATTCGCTGATTTCGACTTTCAGCGCGCGAGCGAGTCTTTTAAGTGCTTTCGGCCAGGGTTCCCGCTTGCCTAGTTCGATATCCGATACAGCGGATTGCGGCAAATGCGCTTTCTCGGCTAGCTGCCGCTGATTCAGTCCGGCCTCCTGTCTTTTTTCTTTGAGATTATTTTTCAATCCCCACCTCCAGTTGTATTTTTCTTTCGATAGGTATATATTTACTGTGATGAGATAAGCCTAACATCTAATAGATATAAATGATAGCTTGAAGCATCGACAAGAGTACTCGTATAAATATTAGATAATGAGATAAGAGAAGGATAGACAAAAAATGTCAGCAGGAGACCAGTTGACCGAAGGAATCAAAGATCGCATTGAGGTGGCTTTTGTTGATGAACATTTAAAGTCAAAGGCAATCTGGGTGGAAATATACCGTCGGGTTCGTGATCCTCTTGATGAGATATATTTCCCGTGTCCCCAAGAAGGTTGGCCCACACTCTCCGCAATCCGTGGTCATATAACAAAAAAGATTAATCCAAAATTAAAGATTGCGAAATTAGCCAAGAAATCCTCCAGATTCGATATCGATATTCCTTGGTCGCTAGGAGAATCGGCTAAAGATAAATATCATATATCTCCTGAAGCCACTGATGAATTATTACGAGTATGGAGATATTGTCTCACCACTAATAATGAGTTCACTATGCGGCAGGCACAGTGGGTCGTTCGTCTCTGTAATGTTTCCGGCATTAGAATAAAGGTAGATCTCCTCTATACATTTGCTCGCGCGTTTGCTTTACGTGAGAAAATACACGGGATATTGCGGCCGGAAACAGTTTTTGACACTAGAGATCTTGAAGCCCGTTTAATTATTGAGGATATGCAAGCGCAAGCACATGATCTCGTTACATCGCAGGAACAAAGCAAGGATAAAGCGGAAAAAGACAAGTTGGACAAACAAGCGAGATCTATCCTTTCTGATATTAAGCGGATTGCCAAGGAGTGTAATGTCAAAAGATATGGTATTTCGGATGATACTGGGGATATAGTTACCAGAGACGCTAACGCCAACCCCAAAGCATTGATAGCCGAAATCCGAAAGCAAGGACGTAATTCTGCTACCGAAGGAATACTCAAGGCAACTTTTCAAGATTTGACTGAAGCCGAAATGCGACAAATATTCGGGCAGGAGACAAAACTATGAGAGGCTATATCAAAAGCAGATATAAGGGTACTTACTCTATCGTCCTCAATCTTGGCAAAGACCCTGCCACAGGGAGGCGCAAGCAGCAGTGGGTAAGCGTCAAAGGCACCAAGAAGGACGCTGAGAAACGCCTGGCTGATCTAATCCATCAGATTGATACTGGCACCTTCATGCGCCCAAGTAAAACCACCCTCGCGGTATTTTTTGAGAAGTGGTTGATGGATTACGCGAAGCCCAACCTTTCCCCGCGAACAACCGAGGGTTATGAGAACATTATCCGCAGCCATCTCATCCCTGGCTTGGGGAACATTCTTTTAACCCAGCTCAAGCCAGAGCATTTGACCCGGTATTATTCCCAGAAGATTACTAGCGGGCGCTGTGATGGTAAAGGAGGGCTTTCCCCCAGGTCGGTGAGATATCACCACTTTACTGTTCATACTGCCCTCAGAACGGCGGTTAAATGGGGGTTGCTCAACCGGAATCCTGCCGACGCGGTAGACCCGCCTCACTTTGAGCGGCCTGAAATGCACACCTTGAATGAGGAAGATATTCAAAGAGTGCTAACCGCAGCAAAGGAGACACAATATTACTCGCTCTTCTTCCTGGCATTGTTCACGGGGATGCGCCGGTCTGAGTTGCTGGCTTTAAGGTGGCAAGATGTGGACCTGTTGCTTTGTCAATTGTTCGTCACCCGGTCAATGCACCAACTCCGCGATGGTAGTATTATCTTCCGCGAACCCAAGACAGCCCGGAGCCGTCGCATGATTTCGCTATCGCCATCGACGGCAATCGAGCTAAGAGATCACCATGAAAAGCAGAAGTTGGCATTTGCCATGCAAGGGACAGCGCTCAAAGACGACACGTTGCTCTTCTGCCAGCAGGATGGAAGGCCTTGGTTGCCGAACAGTGTGACCCACGCATGGATGAAGCTTGTAAGGCGTTTGGGGCTCAAGGGAATAAGGTTGCATGATGCCCGCCATAGCCATGCTTCGTTAATGCTCAAACAAGGGATTCACCCCAAGATCGTTCAGGAACGTCTTGGACATTCCAGTATTTCAACAACGTTGGACGTTTATTCCCATGTGGCCCCTGGGTTGCAGGAAGCTGCGGCGAACCGCTTTGACGAATTGATAAACCTCATGCCTGAAAAAGAGGCGATTAAAAAGCAGGGTTAGCTTTCCGTTAGCTTTTTCTGAAAATGGTTGAGGCCTCCATTGTCGGAGACCTCTCTTTTAGCTTTAAAATTTGGTGGAGCTGAGGGGATTCGAACCCCTGACCACCTGAATGCAAATCAGATGCTCTACCGCTGAGCTACAGCCCCGTAGGCGTAATTATAGCAGTATGGAAGTGGCTCCAGCAATTCAGTGTTTTAGCAGTTCGCGTTTTATCTTAAGAACGGCGTCAATGGCGGCCATCTCCCCTTGAAGGATGGAAAACCCGGCTTTTTGAAAGTCAGATGGACCTATCTGCAGCATTCGCGGCTCAATAACGATATCGGCTCCTTCCAGGCAGGTTTCAATGCGGCAGGAGTTGGCGATGTCAATGATGCTGAACATCACGTTTAAGATATTGGGACGGGGGCCGCTATCGGTTTCGGGATTTACCCGGTCGTCAAGGTGCGTTTTCAGTTTATGGATACGGCGAGGTACTACGTTAACGGCGATGGTGTAATTCGCTCCCATGGCTTTAACCACGTTCACAGGGACCTGGTTCACCAATCCTCCGTCGATGAGATACCGTCCTTTGCGTTTGACCGCCTGGAAAACAACTGGAACAGAGATGCTGGCATGCACGGCTTCGGCAACCGAACCTTCTGACATAATGATTTCTTCACCAGTAATGAGGTCACAGGCAACGCATGAGAAAGGTTTTTTGAGATCATTGAAATGTAGGTCCCCTCCCAGCGCTTTGTGTATTTCGTGAACCAGACGCTCGCCGGCAATGAATCCTGTGCGTGGAACAGAAAAGTCCACCAGATGGCGGCTTTTTTTCCAATCGAAGCCCATCACTAATTCTTTCATCTGAAGCGCAGTCATACCAGAGGCATGAAGTGCGCCTATTACGGCTCCAGCACTGGTGCCGGCTACTACATCGATAGGAATCCCCTCTTTTTCCAAAATTTCGAGCACGCCGATATGGGCAATGCCGCGTGCGACACCTCCGCCGAGTGCTAGACCGATTATCCTTCTTGTCATGTCTTTATCTCCAACAAGGATGTGGATAATAAGGACAATGTCAGCCAGGTGAACCGGTAACTGGCCATAACTATCAGATTTGCCGTGGTCATATTACTCTTTAGTCCCTTCAAGGCAGGGAACCAGCTTTTCGGACCATGGTCTGAAATCTCTTTTCTCCCATTCTTCTACCAGCAGACTTAAATGCCAGAGGTCTATCCAGTCTCCTTCCTTGCAAATCTGCCGACGTAACGTACCCTCAAACTGGAAACCGTTCTTCTCCATTACACGTCGGCTGGCAAGATTGCCGACAAAGGCACTGGAGGTTATCACTTTAGCCCCCAGGTGTTTGAAGCAGAAATGGCAGATGAGCGCCAGTGCTTCCGTTGTGTAGCCTTTGTGCCAGTAAGGAACACCCAGCCAGTAACCAACCTGAAATTGCTGCGGATGGCGGCAGACGCGGGCGTCGGCTGATCCTATAAAAACGCCAGGGTTACTCATTTCCTCTATGGCGAAGGAATACTTGGTCCCCGCTTTTATCTCTTGGGGCCAGCGTACGCCGTAGGTTTCGGCCAGGTCGTTCTTGTCCTTCGGTCCGCTCCAGCAGAGCCATTTAAGAATAGCGCGGTTGTTATGTATGAGCTTGAAACCTTGTTTGGCGTCGTCGTAGGTGGTAGGGCGTATCCGTACTTTTTCGCCGGTGAACTCGATATATTCAAACCCCAGGTTGCAGGGGTTAGTTTCAACGCCACAGATCATCGATGTTTTTCTCAACCTCCTTGACGCTGCGCTCGGGCTGCGCAAAAGCCTTGTACGACTCTCGCGAGCCGTATTCCCTCGGGCTGAAGGCCACCGGCATGGGGACAGCGTGACCGAAGATGAGAGCCTGCTGCTTGGCTGCCAGCTTGGCCAGCACACCTTTAAGCTCATTCTTGCCGGAGATGCCGGCCAGCACACTGTCTATGTCGCGCTCGTTGACCAGCAGGCAGGTTATCTTGGTGCCGAGTTGGCTCATCACCTCCGTGTCAATGCCGGACGGGCGCTGGTCGATTACGAGGAGCGTACAGTTGTACTTGCGCATCTCGCGGGCGATGGTGCCGAAGATGGTCTTGTCCGCCACCTCCGGGTTGAGGAACTTATGGGCTTCCTCGATGGTGATAACGAGGGGGCGGGGCTTAAGGGCATCGGAGTCCGCGGCGATAGCATCCTCCGAGATCGGAAGAGCACACGTCTGA
>CAZUXO010000247.1:0-3166 GCA_964624325.1 uncultured Dehalococcoidales bacterium | reverse complement strand
GAGACATACGACCTGCTGCTGACCAATATTAAGGAGATCAAGTCCAGGGAAGCCCCTGTCATCGCCATAGCCGGAGAGGACGATGATGTTATAGACAGCTGCGTGGATTATGTGATACGGGTGCCGGTAGTGGACCCGCTGCTGTCCCCTATCATCAATGCGGTCGCGGTGCAGCTTCTGGCCTATTACGCGGCCCTGGAGAGAGGTTGCCCTATCGATAAACCCAGGAACCTGGCCAAGAGTGTGACGGTGGTGTGAGTATCCTCTGCGGTGTCGCCGTCACGGGCGGGTCGCCAACGCAAAAACGTAAAATGCCAAGTCTATCGTCATATCTGATATGAACAAAGCTACTGCGAGAGATATATGGTTATTAAGGATCGTGAAATGCAAGGAATGGCGCAACAGCCTACGCCCGCTAACGAACATGGCCCGGCGGCAGGGGTGAAACATCTCAGGATAGTGGTGGCCATCCCCTGTTATAATACCGCGCCGTTCATCGCTGATATAGTGAGCAAAGCCAGGCAATATGCGGATGATGTGATAGTTGTAGACGATGGCTCAAGCGACGGCACGGCGGAGGCGGCGAGGGCATCAGGAGCTACTGTGATCTCGCATGGCGATAACCGGGGTAAAGGCGCTGCGATGAAGGCTGCTATTAGTGTAGCAGGCACAGATGACATCATTGTATTCATTGACGGTGACGGGCAGCATGATCCGGATGACATCACTAAGTTAGTGCAACCGATTATAGATGGTAACGCGGATATGGTTATAGGTTCCAGATGCCTCCCCGAATCGAAAATTGAAGTCGCTCCAAAGTTAAGAAGAGCAACAAATTACCTTGCGTCATACGTTATCACGTTCATAATCTCCTTTTTGTTGCCTATCAGAACAATGTTCAAGTGTCCAATTAAATACAGAAGGATCACGGACTGTACCAGTGGATTCAGAGCCATAAGAGTAGACTGCTGGAATAAGTTAAGTATCACATCCTTAAAATATGAGATTGAAACCGAGATGATATTTGAAGCCGCGAAACACAATCTGAAAATAGTGGAGGCGCCTATTCAATGTAGCTGGGGTGTTGAGACTTCCGGCCTTTCCGTTTACAGAGATGCATTAACAACAGCAAAACTCTTAATTACTAAATTGCTTATCTGTAGATCAGTGAATAAAGAGAAATGCAAAATTTAAGTAGTCCCAGTTATGTGGCGTTATGAAAGTAGTCTTTGTCTGCGAATATTACTGGCCCCACATTGGAGGAGCGGAGGTCGTTTTCAGCCAACTTGCTCTGAAGTTAACAGGCATGGGACACGAATGTCATGTAATCACTTGTAAACTGCGCAATACTGCCGCATATGAAATAATCGATGGTGTCAAAATCCACAGGGTAAGCGTTCCTCGAAAAGGTGACCGTTACTGGTTTGCTTTGTTAGCTATACCGGAAGTCCTGAAAATCGCCAGAAAAGCTGGCATCATACATACAACTACGTTTACAGCTGCTATCCCAGCCTGGTTTGCATCCACGTTATTGAGAAAAAAGTGCATTATTACTGTACTTGAAGTATGGGGAAATCTTTGGAACGAATTAGGGGACATGAACCATTTTTCTATATTATGTCATAAGATATCGGAGAAGATTATCGTTTCCTTGCCGTTTGATAAATATTGCTGTATTTCAAATTATACACAGAGCTGTCTTCTAAGATATGGAATCGGAATCAATGGAAATAAGTGTGTGACCATTTATAACGGTGTAGACTATGAGCTATTCAATCCATCGCATGCAGATGGTACGCGGATAAGGAAAAAGCTGGGCTTTGGAGATGACTTTATTTACCTCTATTTTGGCAGACCAGGTATTTCGAAGGGGCTTGAATACCTGATACAAGCGGTCCCTTTAATCTCTAGTAGTATACCTAAATCAAAGTTGCTCTTAATATTATCCAAAGATCCGCAAGTTAGATACACTAATATCATATCGATGATAAAAGAACTGGCCATTGAGAACAGAGTTGTCTTGCTTGAACCTGTGCCGAGAAATGAGCTACCAAGTTATATTGCTGCTGTAGGCTGTGTTGTCGTGCCATCCATTTCAGAAGGCTTTGGATTCTCGGCGGCTGAGGCATGTGCAATGGGCAAGCCCGTGGTAGCGTCCAATATAGGTTCCTTGCCCGAGGTTGTTTCAGGCAGATATGTTCTTATTGAACCCAGAAGTCCAGAAGCTATAGCCAGAGGAGTGGAGAAGGTCTATAAAGGTGAGGTTGAAGATAAAGGAAAGAAAACATTTATCTGGGATGAGTGTGTTAAAAACTACCTCGGATTATATGCAAAAATCTTGAGTATAAAGGAAAAAAGAAAATGAGTTTAGCGAATAAACGGATTTTTATAACCGGCATAAGCGGGTTTGTTGGTTCCCATATGGCCAAGCATTTATTGAATGAGAAAGCAAAAGTTTATGGGTTAGTGCGCCGCCGGGCAGATAGCAGCATCCCTGAAAACATTAAGCATCTGGGAATTGAAAAAGAACTGGAATTACTTGAAGGAGATTTACAGGACATATCCAGTATTGCTTCTGCACTGGATATTAGCAAACCAAGTTTCATATTTCATCTTGCCGCTCAATCATTCATCCCAAGGTCTTTCTCTCATCCTCTCGAAACTATGCAGGCAAACTGCATCGGCACTGCCAATCTACTGGAAGCAATAAGAATAAAGAGTTTAGACCCCGTCGTAGTATTTGCCGGCAGCAGCGAGGAATACGGATTAGTCATTACCTCCCAACACGATTACGAGCGAGCCTTAAAGAAATACGGGGTGGTATTTCCGGAGCCACAGCAAATACCGGAACTTCCCATTACCGAATTCAATCCCTTAAGACCTATGTCACCTTATGCTGTTAGCAAGGTTTATGGTGAATTCCTGGTGAGAAATTATCATGCATCTTATGGTATGAAAACAGTGGTTTCTCGGGCATTTAATCATGAGGGAGCAGGTAGGGGTATAATGTTCGTTACTTCGGCAATAACCCAACAGGTAATGAAACTCAAACTCGGTACAACTGAGAAGATAATTGTAGGGAATGTCAATGCATTTAGAGATTGGTCGCATTACCACGATATCTTGAAAGGGTATTGTTTGCTGGCAGAATACGGGAAGCATGGCG
>CAZUXO010000246.1:0-3455 GCA_964624325.1 uncultured Dehalococcoidales bacterium | reverse complement strand
TGTATTATTGCTGGGCACCGAGAGAGCATTAAGGCTATCCGTCGAGGGCGCCAGCATAAAAAAGGGCAGGACCCCTGCCTGGTTAACTGATTCGCTGGAATTTGTTGTTACAGGCATCAAAAAAGGTTCAACGGTACTTGAAATTGAAGCTCCCACTTTAGAAGAGACCGCCTCAGAGCAAATTAATCAGCAGGGCTTATGGTATACAGTACCCAGCGGAACCGACACTGCTATATCGCTACTAAGCCGCTCAATAAAAGACGCCGTGGGAGAAAAGCTTGACAGTGTCTATTACGATCGCGGAGTACTAAATGCGATTAACGGCTTCAGCATTCCTTTCAGCAAATATATAGACACCTTGGAATTAAATTCAAGGGGCAAGGGAGAAGACGACTTCAAAATAGCCAAATCTGATATAAGTAAAATTAGTCAAATTGAACGGGAAATACCGGAACCACGGTCCATGGTAATTGCTGGTATTTTTAATTTGATTGAACACACACAGAACCGATTTCAGCTCACGCTGTCTGATGGCCGAAAGATATATGGAAAAATAGAATCCCCCCTAATTTCCAAGGAGAATATGCGTTCACTCTGGGGAGAGAAAGTCACCATAAAGGGTATCGGTCAATTCAGTGCAACCGGTAAGTTGCGCTTCATTGAAGCCCAGTTACTTAAGACACAGGAAAAAGGTGAGGAAATCTTTGAACAGGTGATGGAACCCAAACCCATGTTCAGTCTTTTAGAGGAGATGAAGCCTAAAGCTATGATTGGCAGTCCCCTTAAATCTTTATGGGGACAATGGCCCGGTAACGAGTCCATAGAAGAGCTTTTACTGGGTCTGAAAAACAATTAATAAACTACGTTATGTCAACATACGTTTTAGACACCGGTATCATCCTCGGATATGCGAAGGGAACCGGCTACGCAAAATACGTTGATCAGACTTATTCAATTTCAGCACCTCCAAACATAGGCGTTATCTCGGTGGTAAGTGAAGGGGAGATGCTGTCCATAGCAAAACAGCGTGGCTGGGGACATGTGAAGGCACTCGCACTTCATGAAATGTTAAATACTATTCCTGCAATAGATATTAATAATCAACGCATACTTGATGCTTACGCGGAAATTGATGCGTATAGCCAGGGCAAGTACACTCCTTCACATTTGCTGACCGTGTCTTCAGCAAGAAACATGGGAAAAAATGATATTTGGATTGCCGCAACTGCCACAGTATTAAAAGCATTTTTGGTAACTACAGACCGAGATTTCGATCACTTACACGGCAAATATATGGATGTTATTTATATTGACCCGGCAGGAAATTACGCAGGCTAACCATGAATGGTCGGCCCATTGCCGAAAAAGATTATGATAATACTTTTATCAGCATCTGATAAACACAGAATTATTCTTTAGGGAGGCGAGATGCTTGATATATCGTCGCTCGAAAGCTGGCTCTGGGAAGCCGCCTGTGCCATCCGCGGAGCCGTGGATGCCCCCAAATTCAAAGACTACATTCTGCCTCTGATATTCCTTAAGCGCCTCTCCGACGTCTTCGACGACGAGCTAAAACAGCTTGGCAATACTGCTAAATATATTGATTCCGACCACAGCCTTGTGCGCTTTTACATTCCCGCTAAGTCACGTTGGGATGCTGTTTCCAAACAGACAACCAATCTCGGCGAATTCCTCACTGACGCCGTGCGTGCCGTCTCCCGTGAAAACCCCAAACTCAGTGGTGTCATTGATATCAAGGACTTTAATGAGACATCGGCAGGCCAGCGTACCTTGGGTGATAACCAACTGCGCTCACTTATCCAGGTGCTATCCCAGCACCGCCTGGGGTTGAAGGATGTAGCGTCCGATATGCTTGGCAACGCCTACGAGTATTTGCTGCGTAAATTTGCCGAGGGACAGGGCCAGAGCGCCGGTGAATTTTATACACCGCCCGAGGTTGCTGTACTCATGTCCCATATGCTTGATCCCCAACCTGGCAATACCATCTATGATCCTGCCTGCGGTTCCGGCGGCCTGCTGATTAAATGCCACCTGCACTTCAGGGAAGTTTATGGTAAGGACCCGGGAGTTGCTCCATTGCGGTTTTATGGGCAGGAATTAAACTCGGCTACCTTCGCCATGTGCCGCATGAACGCTTTCCTGCACGATCTGGATGCCGACATCAAGATAGGCGATACCATGCACAATCCAGAGTTCACCGATGCTGCCGGTGCACTGCAGCATTTTGACTGCGTTACTGCCAATCCCATGTGGAACCAGAAATTCGACCAGCCAACCTATGAAAATGATACCTATGGCCGCTTTGATTATGGTATTCCGCCCGCCAGTAGCGCAGATTGGGGCTGGCTTCAGCACATGTATGCTTCATTATCTGATAAAGGTAAGATGGGTGTGGTGATAGATACCGGCGCCGTCTCCCGAGGCAGCGGTAACCAGGGCTCTAACAGGGAACGTGATATCCGCAAGAAATTTGTGGAAAAGGACCTCGTTGAAGCTGTCATCCTCATGCCTGAGAACCTTTTCTATAACACCTCAGCCCCAGGCATTATCATGCTCATCAATAAAGATAAGAAACACAAAAAGCAGGTTATGCTTATCAATGCTTCAAAGGAGTTCAGTAAAGGCCGTCCCAAGAATTTTCTCACTGATCAGAATATCGCCCGCATTTCGGATGTCTATCAAAAATGGCAAGAAGCAGAAGGCCTGAGCAAAATCGTCACCAATGAGGAAGCCTTGCGCAACGACAGCAACCTCAGCCCTTCTCGCTATGTGGCTGGCGACGATAAGGGAGAAGTACTACCTCTTGAAGAAGCGGTTGTT
Organism: uncultured Dehalococcoidales bacterium; assembly: GCA_964624325.1. Lineage (GTDB taxonomy): Bacteria > Chloroflexota > Dehalococcoidia > Dehalococcoidales > UBA1222 > SURF-27. The sequence goes on along the minus strand of CAZUXO010000246.1, from coordinate 614 downwards.
CTTCTCAATGAAGCCGAGGAAGAACGGCAGGAGATTGATAAAAAATTGAAACAGGTATTGGCTAAGTTCGGCCTTGGAGATTCAGCCAATGGATAGCTCAGCCGAAGAAGTACCGGCCGGTTTCAAGATGACGGAGCTTGGGCCCCTGCCTGCAGAATGGTCCGCCAATAAGCTTGATGTATATTTGAAGGAAAAGAAAGATAAGAATGGAAGCGCAATAAAATTACCTGTCTATACTGTATCTAACATCCACGGCTTTATATTATCAGATGATTTCTTCGATAAACAGGTATATAGCCGTGACTTAAAAACTTATAAGATTGTATCTTACTATGATTTCGCATATAACCCATATAGGATAAATGTTGGTTCTCTAGGTTTATTGGAGGTCAAAAGTGTCGGGCTTGTTAGTCCTGCTTACGTAGTATTTGGAATAGATAAACCATCACTACTGGATGCAAAGTACTTGAAATTTATTCTGAAAAGCGATGAATACATAAATAAGATAATGCGCCTATCCATGTCACGTGGAAGTGTTAGAAAAAGTGTGGCCTATAGCGATTTGGCGAAACTAGTCATCCATTGTCCTCCCATTGCAGAGCAACGTACCATTA
>CAZUXO010000245.1:0-5248 GCA_964624325.1 uncultured Dehalococcoidales bacterium | reverse complement strand
GGTGGGGGTATGGGTTCTGCCTCAGCCAGGACGTTTACCAGAGCCACACTTCCACCATCGCCGCCAACTGCTACTATTAAGTTACTAGGGATTACCTGCGGCACATGCGTCTCTGGTTTCACCGGTAATACCCGTGGTTGGTCTGTTAAGACTCTGCAATCCATGCACTTTGGAATTCTATCTCTCACTTGCGGAATTGTAAGGAGGCCTGGCGGGGATGCTTTCAGTATCAGGGTTCGATAGAATATTCCTAACCACCGCGCACGAAGTTCTTCCTTGTCCGTGCTTATAGCCCACCATGGTTCTTTGGTATTAGTCACTGGCATGCTATTTCAATCATATTGCACAGGTTTTTATGCTGGCGAGGGCGAATATACCTCTCTTATCCCGACCATGGTCCTATCGAAAGGTTCCAGGAGAAGGCCTGAAGTAATGAGTCTATTGAGCAGGCGGTGTTCAGTGGATTCATCAGCAGGTTTTCCCGGAAACCAAAAAAGATGCACGGGCTGGGGATCTTCAATTGTTGTTTGGACTTCTGCCGGAGAATGGGGGGTGGCATCGCTGATAAAAGCAACACGACATACAGGTATCGAGAGGTGAATCTCGTTGCAAAATAATGTGTGGTCGATTTCGTCAGCCATGCAAATTACGAACTGAGGGACTTTTTGGCAAGTGGAAAATAAAGTTGTAGTCAACTTCTTGGTAGCGTGTTTACGAATATCCTCTTTCCGCCACAGATATGTTTTTGGGGTCTCGATGGAGTTATATGTAAACTCAAGCGGTTCTCCCCTGGCGTTTACAAGGAATAGTGCCCCTCGATATGTTCCACTGCCTTCAATAGCAACGACTTTTAGATACCCAACCGCACCAAGCTCTTCTATTTCATCGGCATCACGGAAAGGGATAGGCATGTCTGCAATCCTCACTCACAATATTAATCAACTTGTCTCGTCTTTATCCGTATCCTCAACCGACAACTGCTCTATCTCTGGCATCTCCGAGAAATCCTGCTTTAATTCAGTAACTTGAATTTCCGGTTTGTGGCCTGGATATAGACGCATAAGGTCCCACGCATTGATCCATTTTTTGATATGCTGCCTGAGCCGCGCGGTTTTGTCATGGTCATTATAGTCTTCCGGCGGGTCCCAGCCATAAGCAGTAGCGTAAACATTACGAACTTTGTTGTATATTTCACGTATAAGCGTATCAGTGGGGCCAAGTTCCATCATGTCTCGTCTTATGATGCGCATTCCTTGTTCTGCCTGGCTTGCCAGCAGCAATTCTCCGTCGCTACCGCCAGCTCGCAACCGGTTTAAAATCTTCTCCTCATCGTTACGGTCTTCGAGAACGTCGCTCACGAATTCTAGGCTAATAGAAAGTACGGCTGTGAGGCCAGGGGTACTTTCTCCTTCCAATTTTCCCATGAGCCGGGCAACTTCCATGTAAGATTTAGCTCGTTGTCTCAAAGAATAGCGCCCAATCAGTTCAACTTCATCAATCAGAATTACCCAACCTGCATACCCCGCGGCTGCCATCAATCGGGGAATAAAATTGTAGCGCTGTGTTGCCAGTTCTTTGGCTGAAACCCTGTCTATTTTGTATGTTGCGGCCTCGCCTACGTCTCTGAGCAACTTGCGAAGCTCTACAACACCTATCGGATTTCCTGACCAGAATTGTATTATTCGATCCGCGGTTTCAGGGAGGAGATCAACCCCTGCCCCGTTGAGTATAAATACGGCTGCGGCGAAATGGCGACTCAACCCGTTATCAGGACGGTTAACCCACTTAACGAATTCAGTGTATTCACGGCTGTTGAATTTAGAGTCACGCAATTTTTGGGCGACTTCTGTTAGAACTGCGCCCGTGCGATCCGGCAACTTCGCAGATTCCATTGCAGCAGTGAATACTTTACCAGCGTCATAAAGCGGAGTTTCTTTGCTTATGACGATTTTACTGCAAACGAAGTTATTCTGTAAGGCAATGTGCTGCAAATATTCCAGTAAGTGGGACTTACCTGTGCCAAAGTTGCTAGCAAAAAGGGTACCAACTGCGGTGGTTCCTTGAGCTAGTGTGCCGCGCACCGACTCTAATTGTTTATTGACTTGTTCCTCAATGGCAGGCTGTGAACAGCCCAGAGCCCGTACTGCATCTCGATTAGGCACTCCGGCGCGCAGCGCTTCTATGGCGCGCTTACTCTCAAGCTGCGTTTCTGACGTCATTGAGCGCCTCCAGGTTCTTTAAATTCCTTCGTTTGACTTTTATCAGAAAGGCGAATTAAGCAGGCTAGTGGGTTAGTGAGTTGCTTGTCCCGTACCTCATCCCAGACACGAAGTTTCAGTGCATTATAGGCTTTCAGTCCCCTGTGTTCTTCTTCCGGCGATAAGAAGCTCGATGGCGCCAAAACCAGAATGAGACAGAATTGGAGTTCATCGGTGCTATCGATGAATTGCCTTAGCACCTCGTACCCATTAAGAATCGCAGTCTTGCTGTAATACATAGAACCATCGAGGGGCCTTTTGGATTCCATGAAGCGTGAAATATCCAGTACTACTACGAGCCCGGTTTTCCCTGCGACGTGTAACCAGCGTGCTAAAGAATATAGTATATGACGACCGTTATGACGGCCGATTTTTCTGTAGATATGGGCAGGCTTTAATGCCGTTATTAATCGGAGCTCTCCACACAGCCATTCTTTAACTATCTCAGCAGTGTGTGCGCCTGGTTCTTGCAGTCCAAGTTGCGCTTCACACAACTTTAGCATAGCTATCCGGAACTCTTGAGTCATCGCAAAATCCCTATAGAGACTATGCTTCAAATGTCTTTCTATGATACCCCACATCTTTTCTCTTTTGGACTCGTTTAGTGAGGCAAGGTTGGTCAGGTTAAAGCTCTTTTGATCTTCAGGCAGTTGATATTGATTTTCGGATAAGACAGTGCGGAGAAAAGCATACGCGAGATCATCCCAGCCCGCTTGTCTTGCAATGGCATAGAACACTTGTTCGATCCAGTGTACTCTGGTAGTAGCCGAGTCAATTGAGGCAAAGAGATAGCCGTCCGCCTCGGCGGCGTTCTTGAGTTTTTTTAAAATTGTAGTATTATCAAGTCCGTCCAGAGGCACTATGAACTTGACACTGGCTCCGCCACTTTTAATGAAATCTTGTAGATATTCCTTACGAAGAACTGACAGCCAACTGTCAAAATCGATGGATATAGTCATCAATTTTACTCCCTGGAAGACCCTGTAAATGATATGCCGTAGTAGGGTCTTTCTTCCCCTGCCTCGGTAATCACAGTCATTATTTTGCGGGGATTTCTGCCACTACCAAAGACAAAACGAACCTTGGCGCCGGATTTTGTTGTATCTGCGCCGCTCTTGTGTAATAGATAGACATCACGGATAAATTCCTGTTTGCTGTATTCTTTTGTCTGCCCTGGTAGAAGGGTTAAAAGCTCATATATTTCCTTTAGTGGAATTACGGGTGCCGTTTGGGAAAATTCCTTGTGACGGGTCGCTAAAGCTATGTGGTAAGCTTTGAAGAGTGTTTCGAGAACTGATTCCGGCCTGAAGCGAGCCGGTTTGCGCTGCAAGTCCTTCAGCCTGGTTAGTAAAACAGACGGCCGAATACGGGTTTCGCGCTTCTTGTCAATGAACACCGCTTTGTCATTGGGGGAAACACGGATGAGCACGGGGTAGCAATATAGATACTCATCACGTTCAAATATATTGACTCCCGTCTGGTTGCCTAAGGCAATAATCTCGGAAGAGTAAAGGCCACCTGTAAAATAGGAATCTTCATCAAAATCCCAGCCTTCTTTAGCATTAGTGAATTGCTGTCTAAGAGAGGATAATGCTTTTTCGGTAGTCTCAACAGTCGATCTAAGTTCTTGCAGGCTACCTGTTTTTGCAGCATTATAGAATTTGCGTAGTGATGCTATTACAGTATTTGCCACTTTTAGTGTAGCAATGGCATCCGCCTCAGTCTTAGCCAGCGCTTGCTCAAAATTGGATCCACCTTGACTTTGCATAATTCCTCCTTGCCTCTAAAAAACGTGGGGATGAATAACTTAATACACCAGACAATGATATGATAGACGCTACTCATATGCACTGTCAATACGGAAAATCAATACGAAAAAAGGTATCGAGTTTGATATTGATATCTAAGCTAAATGGATAGCATTGAGTAAAGGGGTTCTGTTTCACTGAATGCAATCGCTCTTGGCTTCATATTGTACCCTGGCCTCCCTTATAACCTGGTCCCTGAAATAGCGGCTTAAATCCTGAGACGTCCTGATGTCGGCTTTTCGTCCACCCAGCAAGGCTGAAAACTCAGTTTCCATGTCAAAAAGGCTGAAATATCCCGGCGTGTGACCGGGCAAAAACTCCACCAGGACATCCACGTCGCTACCCGTACCAAAATCATCCCTCAATACAGAACCAAATAAAGATAGTCGCTGTATATAATGTTTGCGGCAAAACCCGGCAATCTCCCCACGGGGCATCATTATATTTGGGTTGCGCTTCATTTACGGCCTCTCAATTAATCCATTCTATAGCTAAATGAGCCTGTGTGAGCTGTTTTGGACGTTTATTAGATGTTTGCTGGATGTTTAAGACGTTTATTTGTTCACTACTGGATGTTGCACGCTTTTCCCTGCCTATTAATAAATGGTATGTGCTCCGCCCGGTAGCCCCAGTTTTCAGTGAAGAGATCTCGAGCATCTTGCCTCCACGATGCACTGAATCGTATGTGAAAGATTATAACATCACGAAGGGGCTTTTTTAAGGCTCAATCCGGTTGATTCTTCCATGGGTTACCTCCGCTTATTATTGATTCTTACAGCCGAAGCTAAATGCGCCATTAGTGCGCCATTCGCCGAAGCTAAATGCGCCATTAGTGCGCCATTCATTTTTCGGCATATTACTTTTCAACAAGGTTAGATTTTCCATTGCCCCTACCCATCCTCTATCTTCTTCTTCAACTCGTACAGCTTGTTGATGGCCTCGATGGGCGACATGGAGTCGATATCCAGCTTTTTCAGTTCGGCTTCGACCTCAGAACCCTGGCCGAAGATGGATAGCTGCAAAGATTGAGAATCAAGGGGTTCCTTCCCTGCGCCGTTCTTGCGCCCGGACTGCTCCTCTTCGAGCCGCTGCAATATCTCCTGCGCGCGGTGTATAACGGCTTTGGGCAGGCCGGCTAATTGCGCCACGTGTATGCCGTAGCTGCGGTCGGCCCCGCCGGGA
>CAZUXO010000244.1:0-7064 GCA_964624325.1 uncultured Dehalococcoidales bacterium | reverse complement strand
CCGTCCATGGTGTTGACGCAGTTGGCGAAGCTAAGAGTGTTATCGACATACCCGTCGTTGTATTGTATGGCGGCCTCGACGATGGTGTGATCGGCCTGTCTGGTCATATATATGGGGTGTGGGTGAACCACGCCTTTGTGCCGGTTTAAGCGTCTAACGAAACCGGTGATGCCGCCCTCGAAGTAGTATGTCTGCTCCCTTCCGTGGCGGCGGTCATCGAAGGATATCTCCAGGGCGCGGTTGAGGTAGGCCATTTCGCGGATGCGGTCAGCCAGCATGTCGAAATCGTATTCCATCTCGGTGAATATGGCCTTATCGGCCAGGAAGCTGGTGATAGTGCCGGTGCCCTCGGCCTTGCCGGCAGGGGCGACTGGCGCAGTTGGGATGCCGCGTTTGTATTCCTGGCGGTACTTTTTGCCATCGCGCTTAACTATGACCTCCATCCATTCCGAAAGGGCGTTAACCACGGAAGCCCCTACGCCGTGCAAGCCGCCGGAGACCTGGTAGGCCTTGCCGCCGAACTTGCCGCCTGCGTGAAGCACGGTCATAACCGTCTGCAGTGCGGAGACTCCGGTGGTGGGGTGTATCTCCACTGGGATGCCGCGCCCGTTGTCTTCCACGGTGACCACGTTATCTGCGGAAATGACGATGGCTATATTGTCGCAGATGCCGGACATGGCCTCATCGACGGAGTTGTAGGCGATCTCGTAAACCAGATGGTGCAGACCGCGCTGGTCGGTTGAGCCAATGTACATGCCAGGGCGCTTGCGTACGGCTTCCAGCCCCTCCAGAACCTGGATGTCTGCCGCCGAATATTCAGAGGCTTTTTTACCGTTGTTGGCTTCGTCTTGAGTCATAGTCGGTCTTCACCTTATCTAAAGGAAGTTCTTTGTATGCCAGAATAACGGTATTATTATAAAAAGCCCCATCCGAAGTCCGGCTGGGGCTCGGTTTTCAGCCCGATTCATTTGAACCATTATAACATATTTCAGGCACGATAAAAAAGATCCAAAAGGCCAGCCTGCTACTCAAGACTACCACCGGAATAGTATTAAAATTCTAACCGCGAGGGATTCGCTGCTTCTACACAGCGTGCTATAATGCGTGCGAAAATGTAATCAAAGGAGGATATGTGAGCAGAATATTGATCATATTTATGGCTGTGTGCCTTGTTTTGATAGCAACCGTATTTTTTACCAGTTGTGAAAGCTTGCACGTTCTCGTCGCTTCGGGAAAGACGGTCAGCCAGAGTTTCGCTTTGATGGACTTTACCCGTATTTCCACCGGCTGGACTTTTAATGTGCAAGTTAGCCAGAGTGAGGTTTATGCCGTTGTTATAGCAGTTGATGATAATCTCAAGGATTATCTAGAAGTCAGCAAAGACGGAGAAACTCTCAAAATTGGTATGAAGAAGGGATACCGCTACAACGACACTCACTTCAAAGCCATGGTGACCCTGCCCCGATTGGGAGAACTCACGATATCCGGTGCCAGCAAGGGCAGCGTAGCGGATTTCACATCATCTGGCGACTTTATACTGAACGTGTCAGGGGCCAGCCAGTCAAACTTAACAAATATGGGAGTGAACAAGCTCGTGCTGGATATCTCGGGGGCTAGCCGCGCGAGCGGGTGCGTAAATGCCAGCGGGGACGCCAGACTGCAGGCCAGCGGAGCCAGCGATATAGAACTGACCGGCAAGGCGGGTAACGTAGACATTGAATCCTCCGGGGCCAGCACTGTGAATCTGACCGATTTCACTGTGGGGGACGCCAGTGTTAATCTATCCGGTGCCTCGAATGCCACTGTCAACGCCTCGGGCACACTATCGGGGGACATCAGTGGGGCTTCCCACCTGTATTACATCGGGATGCCAACGCTGGGAAGCATACACACCTCTGGGGCTTCATCCATAAACAAAAAATAGCTTATAATACATTTTACGGAGATGGCAGCCTTGAACAACTTCGGCCTATCCTGTTTAATGAACATGAGCGACAGGTATCAACAGGCACTGGATTATCTCTATAGTTTCATCGATTATGAAACATCCCACCAGCCTCGCTCTCCGGTGAATTACGATCTGCGCCGAATGGACGAGTTGCTTGAACGGTTGGGTAATCCCCACCTGATGGGGCGCACTGTCCATATAGCTGGAACAAAGGGTAAGGGCAGCACTGCGGCTATGATCGCATCTGTTCTCACCGCATCTGGCTACCGCACCGGACTCTATACCTCTCCCCACCTGATTGACATAAGGGAGCGTATTCGAGTGGATGGCCACCTCATCAACAAATCTGAGCTGATCAGGCAGGTTGCGAGCCTGAAACCCGAAGTTGATGCCATCAACGCCAAAGCCAGCTACGGCAGACTCACAACCTTTGAGATATTAACAGCGATAGGTTTTGCTTATTTTGCCGACGCAAAGGTGGATTTTCAGGTGGTGGAGGTTGGGTTGGGTGGCAGATTAGATGCTACCAATGTGGTCAAACCCGAAGTCTGCGCCATCACCACGCTTGGATTGGACCATACAGATGTGTTGGGTGATACTCTGGCCAAAATAGCTGCCGAAAAGGCCGGCATCATCAAGTCCAGCGTACCTGTGATAAGCGCCCGTTTGGCACCTGAAGCAGAAGAAGTCATCGAAATGGTCTGCCGTCGAAATGACGCACAACTTTTTCGTGTAGGGCGAGATATCACTTACTCCAGCCATAGCGAAAAAAGCGACTTACAGTTGTTTGAAATACAGGGGAGGCTCAAGCGATATGACATCGCGCTTCCTTTGCGGGGAAGATTCCAACAGGAGAATGCCGCTGTTGCCATTGGGGTCCTAGAGGTATTGGCCGAGAAGGGGCATAGAATCGAAGCGGTCAATATCGCAGAAGGTCTGAAAAACGTGCGCTGGCCGGGACGCTTCCAGATTGTTCGCTCCCGCCCTACGATAGTCGTCGACGGGGCCCATAATCCACAGGCGGCTCGCGAACTCAAGCTGGCAATAGAGGATTTCCTATCCCGTAGACAACAAGGAGACAGGATACTGGTAATTGGCGCGTCATCAGACAAAGATTACCAAGGACTCGCGGACGAACTTGCCCCCCTTTTCGAGAGAGTAATCACAACTAACTCGCGCCATCCTCGAGCCCTGGCAAGAGAGATTCTGGCCGCGGAGTTCGCCAGGCATGGCTGCATAGTAGAAATGGCCGATTCAGTCCCCGAGGCACTACGCAGGTCCACGGAAATGGCAAAAAGCGACGGATTTGTATGCGCCACTGGCTCGCTCTTTATTGTCGGTGAAGCGTTAGAGTGGGCGCACAAACCGAGCCATTAGCGCCACGCCCTATTATGCCGTGTGGGCAATCTCGAAATTGGTCTTGGCTTCGGTGGGGAGCATGCGTTCCAGCACCCTTTCCATCGCCATAGTATGGGCGCAAAGGCCCCAGGCAGTGAAAAAATCGCAGGTACAGAACCACTTGTTGTCTTTATAGCAGGTGGTGTGGTCGACATTGGTGCCGCGGAATTTGACAGAGAAATCGCTAAAGGTGATACGCTCGGGTTCTTGAGCGTAGCGATGGGCCTTTTCAATCTTGCCGATAAGACTGGACTGCATGGCACACCTCCTCTAAAATTAAATAAAGCACCGGCTTACGTAAAGCCCGGTGCTTTAGATTCCCTCCATAACAATAAACACTTTCATGACGGTGTTCTCCTAGGGTCGGCATTCATTGTACCCCCTAGGTAGCGGCATGTCCATAGGGGGTCAGGCGTGAAACTAAAACACTATAATAATTTAATAAAATGCAGTTCCGTTGTCTTGACAGCTTGCCTGCAACAGGGTTAGATTTACGTTAGATGGCGGAATATTCATCCGCCTGAGTAGGAGGATCATATGATGATAGAACGGGTTCACGAGCATATCACACAGGAGCTGACGCAAAATGCGCGCACCGACATAATCTTCATTCTTACGGCTATACTGCTCAACCTTATTTCTCTTGCCATCAACGCCGGCGTGGCTTCGAATTCCTCCAAGGATACTTCAACATGGATTCAGTTCGTCACATTTACCGCTCTAGTCATCGTAGTAAATTTTGTGGTAGTAAACGGATTGCTCAAAGCCAAACAAATGCGTAACAAACTGATAACAGGCCTGCTGAAAATGTACAAGGACAACAACGTGGAGGGCTATTACGACCCCTCTCTCCTCACAAATTACGCCACGCGCTACAATCTTTTTCTGCTGGCTGTGGGTTTCACCGGAGTCGTAGCCCTAGTAATCCCTATCGTCCTGCTCGGCGGGCGATAGCCTTTGAAGGCCTTGCTCCAGCGTGTGTCTTCAGCCGCGGTAACTGTTGACGGAGCTGAGGTTGGGCGCATTGGACGCGGCCTTTGCGTGTTGGTGGGGGTGGCTACCAGCGACGGCGAAAAAGACATCGACTATCTGGTTTCTAAGCTGGTTGGGCTGCGCATATTTGCCGATTCCACAGGTAAATTTAACCTGTCGCTGCTGGATATAAGGGGCGAGATGCTTCTCATCAGCCAGTTTACGCTGATGGCTGATGCTCTTCACGGGCGCCGCCCCGGTTTTACTGATGCCGCCCCGCCTGAGGTCGCCGAAAAACTCTTCAACTTTTTCGTGGAGAAAGCCAGGGCGAGTGGCGTAAGCGTGGCAACCGGGTGTTTCAAGGCGCATATGGATGTCGAGATTCATAACGACGGCCCGGTGACTATCATGCTGGATAGCCGGGATAAACAGTCCTGCAAGCCTGCGTAATTGCGAATCACTTGCAATAACTATTGGCGCCTGTTAGAATATTTGTTGTTATGACTCAGGTCAAGGACATCGCATCGCGTCTCTTACAGAAAGGCTATCGCATAACGCCCCAGAGGCTGATGATACTCGAAGCCATCGAAGGTGCTAGCGGACATGTCAGCGCGGAGGAGATTTACCAAGACATCCGCAAGCGTTACTCAGGTCTCAATATCTCCACTGTGTATCGAACGCTCGAATTGCTTAAAGAAAGCGGACTTGTGACCGAGACTGACATGGGAGACGGGCGAGTGCGCTTCCACAGCATGGGACACGAGCACCACCACCATCTGGTCTGTTCGAAGTGCGGTAAGGTGGTAAACCTGGATGAGGAAACACTTTCACCTCTAACTAGCGCCCTGTCAGAAAAGTACGGCTTCCATGCTTATTTGAAACACCTGGCTATTTTCGGACGCTGCAAAGCTTGCTCCTGATTTTTTTTGGTTTATCGCTGCAACTATTTGCAGTTGCAAGTATAAGCGAATAACAGGAAGAAAAGAAATTAATGCACATTCCAGATGGGTTTCTTAATGCTCCCACGCTGGTGGGGACGGCGGTGGTTTCAGCCGGAGGGCTTGCAAACGCCGTTAGATTGGTCGGAAAGAGATTGAACGAAAAGCAGGTGCCCATCATGGGTATTATGGCGGCCTTCATCTTTGCGGCGCAGATGCTCAATTTCCCTGTGGCTGGGGGCACCTCCGGGCATTTCCTTGGGGCGGCGCTATGTGCCATCCTGCTAGGACCGTGGGCCGCGGTTATCATTTTAGCCCTTGTGCTCATCGCACAATGTTTTATCTTCCAGGACGGCGGGATGCTGGCGCTGGGGGCCAATATCTTAAACATGGGCATCCTAGGTGGGTTGGGCTCCTATTTGCTTTATCGCTTAGGTGTCAAGGTCATGGGGGATAATCTCCGCTCTAAAATGATTTCTGGTTTCATCGCCTCTTGGGCGTCAGTTGTTCTGGCAGCCCTGGCTGCTTCTTTGGAACTGGCCGTTTCAGGAGCTTCTCCGTTGGGAGTAGTATTACCAGCCATGATAAGCGTGCACGTTATTATCGGATTAGTCGAAGGAGCTATCACGGTGTCTGCCCTGACCCTAATTCGTAGCACGCGCGCCGATCTGCTGGAACTTCAGAAAGCATAGGAGCAGATGATGAATAAGAAATTGTGGTTAATCGCCTTTATTTTATGCATGGGTGTGGCGACACTGTCTCCGCTCGCCTCGTCCTCCCCTGACGGGTTGGAGCGCGCGGCCGAGGACAAGGGATTTCTGGAACTGGCCGGGTCATCGCCGTTCTCCGTCATCGCCGACTATGCCTTCCCCGGCATCCACAACGAAGCGCTGGCTACCATTCTGGCCGGGTGGATAGGCACGGCGCTGGTATTCGGGCTGGCCTTCGGAGTCACCTGGATTATAATCCGATTCCGACAGACAAAAGCCTTGCCGGCAAACGGGTAATCTGCTTACTTGAACATTGCATGAAGTATCATTTTCTCGACCCGTACCGCGAGGTCAATAGCCCCATACACCGTCTTGACCCGCGTGCCAAATTTATAGCGATGTTGGCGCTGGTGACGGCAGTGGCGCTGGTACCCAGAGCCAGCTGGCTGGCTTACGGCTTGTTCCTTGTTCTTATTTTAGTTCTGCTGACGTTATCCCGTGTACCACCCTTATACGTTCTTAAGCGTTCACTAGCTGTATTGCCTTTTGTAGTGATGATTACCGTCTTCATGCCTTTCTTCAAAGAAGCAACCACAGTGGGGGGTTTCGACCTCGGCTCGTGGCATATCGGTATTACACGAGAGGGACTGGAACTGGTGGGAGGTGTATTTTCCAAGGCCTGGTTGTCTATTTTAGCACTCATTCTGCTCACGGCCACCACCAGTATGACAGACCTCCTGAAGGGATTGGAAAAGCTGAAAATGCCATCGATCATGGTGATGCTGATGAGTTTCATGTACCGCTACCTTTTCGTGATAAGCGACGAGTCCGCTCACCTTAGGATGGCGCGCGACAGCCGCAGCTTCGGCGGTGGACTGCGTCTCCATATAAGGACCGTGGGGCATATGGCGGGCGCGCTTTTCCTGCGCAGTTTTGAGCGCGGCGAGCGTATCTACGGGGCGATGCTATCGCGGGGTTTCGATGGACACAGCCGCTCGCTCAATGAGCTCAACTTCAGAGCATCATACATTCTTTTCACCGCGTTGATTCTCCTGGCGGCTATCTTTATCGGACTGTCGCCACTGTTTGCGAGGAGTT
>CAZUXO010000243.1:0-2746 GCA_964624325.1 uncultured Dehalococcoidales bacterium | reverse complement strand
TGAACCGCTCTTATCCAGTACTTTCACTGCGTAAAGTGACGCCTTTGGAGCAACTCCGACGATACCGATAGTGTTATCAATTCCTGCCACAATCCCAGCCACATGGGTGCCATGACCATTGTCATCGTCAAAATTGCTTGTGGTAACTTTGCCGCGTACTGCGACAAAATTTTTCCCACCCTTTACATTTCCTTTCAGGTCAGGATGATCCAAGTCAATTCCAGTATCAATTATGGCTATGTTTATACTTTCGTCGTTAGTAGATGACCCCACATCATCGGCGTGAATTTTAATCACGCCCCAAGGGGTGATCTCGCCTGGTGGAACGGTTGTTGTCGGAGTTGGCTTTCCCACGGCGAATGCGACGGCATCTTCCTCTGCCCGTAGTACTTTACCGCTCTGTATCATTGCTTTAACAGCTTGAGGCGGTAAGAACATGACATTAGTGTTACCAAGGAGAGCTATCGGCGTGTCAACAACACCTCCAAATTGTCTGGCGATGGCGTCTTTTGCGGCGTCATTTACTCCTGGGCTAAACGTTACAATATAACGCCCTAAACCGTTGCCTTCACCGTTACTGGCAGCTACACTTTGCCCCGCTAATCCAAAAGTCAAAACAAAAACGACTGCCACGGCAAGAAATAATTTTAAAGTGCTTTTGATCATTTCTCTTCCCCCTGCGCTACGGTTGTATAAAGTATTATCAAACATATAGATATAAATTTCAAGCTTTTATTGGCGCTTTATGGGGTTCACTGTTGATAAGGTCTACTAATGACGTTCCAACTAACCTTGAAGTGGCTGGGAAGTATTATGTTTTTTCGCGCTATTATCCCTTTTAACTTGTCCTATTCATCATCTACAATATCCCATATATTTTTGACAAGAAATCAGCAGCAAATCAAATAATCATTATCGCTGGAGGAATGTCTCTTGAAAGAATCGCCAAAATCCCCAGTTATTCTCACTATGACATCTCGCCAAAAAATTAGGAGAGCAATCACACTGTGAGGTGGACCCTTTCATTAGGACAGGGTAGAGACCTTACTTCACAGGGATAAATAGCCTGAATTTAAATTCGGTATTCCGTTTATTTTGTAAGCTTTGTTTCACTTCACTTGTTCGCTATCATGTCGAACCAAAAAAGTACGTAATCAGGGAAACAAGAAGAACAACCCCACCTAGAGACAAGATTATTATGGTGAACAAGTTGCCTCTCATCGCAAATCCCTTGCTGACAGAGTCATCCTGATATTTCCCGAAGCCTTCATCGTTCCAGAACCTTTCAACACGTTCTGCGAGTTTAACCCTTCTTTGTTTTCCTGTAATCAATACATACCCAACGCTCCCATTGAGAATTAACAAAAAAGCTGTAAGCACTAAGAAGATAAGATCTATAGCTATCCCTGTTTCACCCGCATTTGCTGCTGCTGCTACACCGGTATTGACTCCCAGAAATATCATATTGAGCAATAATCCTATTATTATGACGGTTTTGTCTGTTTGAACAGATTGTTCGAGGTCGTTACTCATTTGTTCCAGCATGACTTCTTTCATATTTGGTTCTCCTTTTGGCGCCCCTGTTTCAGATAGCTGCCTTATCCTTGAAATTCGTTTAGGTTTAGGCTTGTTTGCACTGATTGCCCAGGCAACAACTCCCCCGATTATAATCAATAGAATAAAAGAACTTATCATATTCCGCTTCCTAACCGCTGCTCATACAGATATTAATCTAATTCGTCGATATATCAAGGCGATATTAGCCCGTAAGCATCGCATTGTCAAAATACCTCATGATTAAATAATATTACAAAACATCTCCCCACAAAAAAGAGAATCACACCATCTTGTTTTGTCGTTAACACCGATTTGTTAGAAACAGGCGGAGAGAAAACTCGTCGGCATGACAATAAGTGCGCGAGGATGACAAAAAGCGATGCCAAAAACACAGGAATAATCCCTCTGTTCAGCTATCAGCATTCGGCTATCAGCATGACAATGATGTGAGCTATCAGCTGTCGGCATTCAGCTGTCAGAAACGAAACTGGATTGTCGGGTCATGGTCTGGTTGCAAAGACCACAGGCGTCCGGCAATGACAAACGGAATAGAAGGCTAGATTGCCGCAATTGACGGCTATCAGCTCTCAGCTTTCAGCAGTCAGCTTTCGGCTTTAGGTATGACAACGCCAAGTACGGGATTGCCACAGCCACTGCGTGGTTTCGCAATGACAAACGACTACCAATTCGTGCCAGATCCTTCGCTGCGCTCAGGATGAGGGGGCAGCTATCAGCTTTCAGCTAACAATGGAACATGGGCCAACAGGCATGGGACTCTTGCGTATTTGTCTTCATCATGATAATCTACATTTCAAATTATGACAGAAGAATCGACTCCCAAACCAACTGAAGAAACCAGGCGGACCCGCACCAGCGGAGATCTGGAAGTTTCCGCTTATCTGGAGATCGCCAAGGAAAAAGGCGGGCAGCAGCCAGTCACAGCTGGCAAAGCTGTATCCGGGGCAGAGCGTGAAGCCATTATCGTAATCGATTTTGGTTCTCAGTACAGCCTTCTGATTGCGCGGCGTGTGCGCGAGCTTCATGTTTACTGCGAGCTGGTAGCACATGATACACCCTGGGAAAAGATCGCAAAGCTCAACCCCAAAGGCTTTATCCTCTCGGGAGGTCCCTCAAGCGTTTATGAGGCAGACGCCCCCATGGCACCTGCCTACATTTATGAAAAGCATCT
>CAZUXO010000242.1:0-2692 GCA_964624325.1 uncultured Dehalococcoidales bacterium | reverse complement strand
GGGGTTGAAAAAATCCGCCCCTCTGAAGTGTATCACCAGATATGACGTGTTTGGTTTAGCGCTTTACTTTGCGATAGCAGCCGCTGCAGTAGACCGGTTTGCCGTTCCGAGGTTCGAAAGGAACCTGGGTGGCTTTCCCGCAGTCTGAGCAGGTGGCTGGGAACATCTGACGGGTGGTGTAGCTATTGCTATTGCTGTTGCCGCTGCTGTAGCTGTTGCCGCTATACCCGCCGCTATTGGTCCCGCGTTCTGCTTTCCTGGCATCGCGGCACGTGTTGCAGCGCTTGGGCTCATTTGTGTAACCCTTGGACTGGAAGAATTCCTGGTCCTGAACGCTGAAAGTGAACGTGGCTCCGCAATCGGAACACTGAAGTGATTTGTCCTGAAAACTCATTTGGATGACCTCCTCTCTTTAATAACCAGTTAGAGTTTGGGTCGTCCAATATTGAGGGGAAAACCGATGAAATCCCGAAGACTGTATAACCAAAACTTAAACTTACTTTTATTATACAGTAACACGGAGTAAAACGCAACTCCGGATGATTCCATATGAAACTGAGGGATAATTGGCCCTCCCCATACAGCGGAAAACGGATCTATGTTCATACTATTCTGTATTTGTTGTATGATATGAGATATACCATATAACCATACAAATATTTTGCCTTTAGTGAGGGAGTTCAATGAAGAACCAGTTCAAATTATTGCTTGTTTCGATAATTGCCACCATCAGCATTATCGGCACCGGGTGCAGCCTACTGTTGACATCTACTGTGACACAGACCAATACAGTCACTTCTCCAGGCATCACAACAACAATCCCAAGCAGTGGGAATTCCGGAAGCCTCCTGGATTTCACCACCGTTGTCGAAAAAGTGAGGCCGTCCGTGGTACAGGTTGAAACCAATGTCGCCGCTGGATCAGGCTGGATAGTGGACGCAAGCGGCATCATAGTCACCAATGCCCATGTGCTTGAAGGAAACAACGGCGGCATAGTGCCCACAGACCAAATAAAGGTGGTAATGGCAGACGGCAAAACTTACACTGCAACGTCGATAAAAAGCGATGTTTCCTCCGATCTGGCTATTATAAGAATCAATGCCAGCGGCCTTGCTGCCGCCATAATCGGCAGCTCCGGATCCCTTAAGGTCGGACAACCCGTTGCCGCCATTGGCAATGCCCTCGACCTGGGCATAAGCATGACCGGAGGTTGGGTGAGTCGCTTAAATGCAACCGTCACGGACGACAACGGAATTACGCATGCAAATCTGATTGGTACTGATACAGCTATCAATCCCGGGAACAGCGGAGGGCCGCTGATAAACACGATCGGTCAGGTTGTGGGCATTACCAGCATTAAACTCATGCAGACGGGCGTGGAGGGTATAGGCTACGCCATCAGCATTGATTCGGCTATGCCGGTAATACAACAACTCATCAGTATCGGTTATGTCGCCCGGGCATTCATGGGTGTCAACGGACTGACGACTGTTGACAGCATCGTAGCCTCTCAGAACAACCTGGGAACCAACACCGGAGTAATGATCGGCGGGGTGGTTCCCGGCAGTCCGGCAGACAAAGCAGGTTTCAAAGCCAAGGACGTTATAACCGTCGTAGACGACACCGACATCACCACCAACGGCCAACTGGTGCAGTTAATTCAAGGCAAAGCCCCAGGAACACAGGTTAAAATTACGTATTACCGCGGTACCAATAAATCCAACACGACTTTGACGCTAGGTTCGACGCCCGCACCGACGTCGTAAACCAATAGAGCATAAGGCAATGAAAAATAACCAGACTATCGGTATTCTTTCAAATCCACTACCGCTATGTAATGATAATTTCATATTTCCCAGCTAAATTTTATAAGTTTGTAATGCATATCAGGGTAATATATAGTGGTTTGCGAAAAATGTCGGGTAAATATTATGGAGAGGTGAGTAATGTTTGGTAAAAGTGCACTGAGGTCCTTATTCTTGATCGTTCCAGCTGTGTTATTGGCTCTTCTTGTGGCAGGGTGCGGTAAAACAACCACACCTCCGGGAGCCACAGTGACTTTGCCTGCTACGACTGTAATAATCCCTGGTAGTACGACGACTTTACCTGCGGTTACGGTCACACTTCCAGGGAAAATAACGACCATCCCGGCCACCACTGTTGTTACCCCTGAGACGACGGTCACATTCCCAGAAACAACTATTGTGCCGCAGCCGATACCTGCTGAGGATGGTTTCTTATCAGTCTTCCCTACCGTGATAACAACACACAAAGGGCTCATGGACACCCTCAAGGGGAATTGCCTCACTTGCCATGGTGCTGACAATCCCTACAACCAGTATCCGATGGCCCCTGAGTGGGACGGGGCTTTCCACGGATCCTCTATCAACGTAGGTTATTACCGGGTACTAGCAGGATCCCTACAGGACCATACCGGCCGTGTTGCAAATGAATGCCTAACCTGCCACACAGTTGCTAAATAATAATTAGACTCTTGCTTAATATGTAAAGGGTGGGGTGTCTGTTGGTAGACACCCCACCCTTTAGGCTTTTCGATTTATTTTTACGCTGCGATTTTTGGTTGCACGTGCTCAGGTATGCCAATCTCGGATACCTGTTCTGGGTTCTACTTGACTCTTCTTCTAGCATCGATAAAACCTCTAGGATTATCGATATATATTACCAATCACTA
>CAZUXO010000241.1:0-2974 GCA_964624325.1 uncultured Dehalococcoidales bacterium | reverse complement strand
ATAACCGTCCTTATCATCATGTTTAATGCGTAATGATGTGAACTCATTGAAAGGCGGATCCATCTCACTCCATTCATCTTTTCGAACTTCTTTGATATGCGGGATCGCCAGGCCTGGGGCGGTTTTGGGGCCACTCCCCTTCGTCTCACCGTGTTTTGTTCCTCCACCAACAGGATGGCTGGAAAAATCGGGCTTCTCAAGGCACATTGTCAGCGTGCATACGAACGGTTTATCTATGGCTTCACGTTTCACATCCGTCACAGTAGTAGTAACGGATATCTGGTCACCTGGCTTACTACCGTCTGGAGGCCTGAGACGTGCAGTCAATTTTCCATTCCAGAGAGTCCAACGTTCGCAGATATAATCTGGCTTGAACTCGATTGTGCCGGGGGAGTCAATTCGGGTAAAGTATTCGTTTTCCGCGTCCGTCTCGAACTCCACTCTACCGGTTCTATTCAAAGGGCAAGCTTTCTTCAGCCCGTCTTTTGGTTCCTTAAACAGTCGGAAATACGTGGGAAATTTCCTCAGTTCGACCTTCGGGGGCTCTCCTGGTCCAGTTGAAGTTACTAAATGCATACCCAGTGTAAACAAATCTGCTAATGATGGGTCGGCTTTTATTATCTGTTGGAAAACGTCTTGTGCGTCGTGATCATCTTCTAGGGCATCCTCGATCCTCTTTTTGCGCCGCGCCGCGTTTATTGCTCGCAGCCCTGCGTGATCTCGGAGTTCCTCCTCGAGGGCCTCTTCAATCATCTTGCTAATTTCGTTCTGTCTGATGCGATCTCTTGAGCCCATGAGAAAATCTTCGCTAGCGATGGTATCCATCTGAGTGCAATCTACTGAAACAAGCAAATGGTTTTTAATATAGTCAAACTTCAATCGACGGCTAATAAAATCGGGAGATAGTCGACCGTGCACCTGGCCGTTAAAAACGTAGAAAATCACATGAGGGACACGTCTAGTCACTACATCCTCATTGAAAACAACAATTGTGTACGGCAGCTTGCCGACTTTTAGATTCAGTTGGCCTGGTGCAGGAAAGCCTGGCTCGGTCTTCGCACTTTCCTCCTCAGCATCCGCATTTAGTATTGCACTTATGCCTGTTATGGTGGTGCTATAGTAGTTCGCTTTGTAGTCCCGAGTCTCAGTGACGCGGAAAGGCAGGCATGGCGATATCAGATAATTAACAAGTTCGTAGCGTCCCTCAGTGGTGGCGGTACTTTTGGCACGCCAATTGTAGTTATAGAGTTTAATACAGGTTCCGTAGGGCAAATCTTTAACGTAGGGCTGTGCAGGATTATTCTTGCTTGAAGGGCCTGGGATCACTTTTATAGCATCTGCCGTAAACGTCAGTATTTTTCCCCCAGGACACAAATATGCATACATCGAAGCTCGAGGGTGCCCGCTTGACGGTAGCATTCTCCTGACTACAGTAAATCCCCAGTAGCCCGTAGTCTCATCCGCCTTATCAACCGGCGCGGCTGGATACCTTTTTGAAGCTATTAGCTCGAATCTCCTGTCGCCGCAAAATGGCAACACTCCGGTGCCGCCCATATTGAATTTTCCCTGGACGAATGGCACCTTGATCCGGTTGGAACGACTTAGTGAGAGCAGTGTATCGGGGAAGTTCTTTGGCGTTTGGCCCTCTCCATGATCAATGATTAGATATGAAGGCGTTTCTTTACTCCCAACAGCGACTAGTTGCACTGACTCTGCTAATGTCTTCTGCTGATCTGTGTTCAGGCTTTCTAGACGGCCTCCCTTGACACCGAAGAACTGCTCAACTGCAGATGTCATGTTTGGCGGAGCCCCCGCCCCTTCCGGGTCTATGCCGCTTTTATAACACTCAGCCATCAAGGTCGCATCTATGCTATTGACGATCTTTTCGACCAGAGCCGCTGTTGCCTCGCTCTGCTGGTTTCCGATCGTACCTATATTATTCTCGACCCCGCCAACAGGTCGCCAGTCTTGGTCGCTGCCTATATATCCAAGCTCAGAAAGCAACTCCTCAACCTTATCTTCATCTTCTGTATGCAGTAATGCCTCGAACAATTCTCTTGGCTCCATCTTCTCACTCCCGATTCTTTCTCGACGTAACTCCAAAGTAGAAACTATATGAGTTGCTTCCAGACTGCACGTATGTAGGCATGTTCCAGCATGGTTTGAAGATCATCTTTATCAACAACTACAGCCATATTCGTACTGGCACGAGCGCCCTTGACGATCGAATTGTATCTCTGTATTTTGAAATTCTTGTATTCATCAGGTATCTTTTGTGAAGGCGTCAGTTGGGCACCATTACGTAACCTGATAACTCCTGCTAAAAGTCTGTCACTCTCATAGTCATTACTGCTGGTAAATTCAACGATAGCTCTGTTTCCATGCCATATCGTTACTTTTCTACGAAGTAGTCCAGCCACATTTCTATTGCCGAAACCTAACTTAAAAGTCAATGGATTGCCATTGATATCCCTTGTCGCTTCAAATGCCTTGTCATAATGCTCAGTGACGTTCCCTCCACCAGTTTTAGGCCAATTAAAATCAAAGGCATCTATATCAGTCAACTCCCACATGGTACCGGCAGGGCTAACCGTATGCGATTTTTGCTGATCTGACTCGGCACCTTTCCAGTTACCACGGATATATGCCAATAAATCCGTATCGGAGCAGCGCCATTGATCAGCGACATTAAACCCATGAAGCCGACCTTTTTTCAGTTCATCCAGAATTGTGTCATCGTCTACTTTGAGATACGTAGCTGTTTCTTTGATAGTCAGAATCTTCGGTAGATCATTCTCAGGCATTCTTTACCTCCATATCAATCAAGCATATAATAGCAAGTATTAACCTATATGTCAAGTAGTACCCTAATATAACGTAGTTTATGTATAAAGACGTGTTAGCGTGGATCACGTGCAAGCTGCCTCATAGTTTTGATGGATATCTCGGGATAGCTTTGACGGCGGTATTACCT
>CAZUXO010000240.1:0-6947 GCA_964624325.1 uncultured Dehalococcoidales bacterium | reverse complement strand
AGACCAGTTCGGCTGTAGCAGGAAGCCGTAGCCTACGCCGTTGACCGTGAAGACAGTCATGGATTCAGCTGCATCGATATTGGGATGCGCAGCTTTGAAGTGGGCTGTCATGGCAGCCTGGGTCGGCCATTCGGTGCCGTCTATGGGGTCAACCCACTTGGTAACTGCCGCGGCAGTTACGGTCGTGGTAACCGGTGGAGAGGTAACGGTCTTGGTGATGGTTTCACCGGCGCTGGTTTTGCAGGAACTCAGGAATGCCATTGAGCCTACGGCAGTCCCACCTACCACCAATCCGGCGTCTTTGAGGAACTCCCTTCGAGAAAGACCACTTGGTTGTTCTTTTCGCTCTTCTTCAGTCATGATGAATTAGATACCCTCCTTCTTAATTTTGTCTTTTACGCAATAGACCTGCTTGGTTTGTTATTCTCTTTTGCGCTCTCCTTTCCACTTTTGTGTGCATCATATTCTGGATACTTATTGGTGAAGGGTTGAAGACACTGAAATCTGGCAAACTACCTGTATTCACAGAAGCACTTCGCATCAATATTATATGCCACTATTCCGACAGAAACAAGATAAAATCAGGGTACAAAGCAACTGCACCGAATATACAATTCGCTCGGAGTATACTCTCTTATAATTAGTTTGTAAATAGGTATCATCCTGTATCATCCCAAACCAAATGTAGGGAAGAACCTGCAAACATAATTGTCACTATCTTTTTGATAATTCTAACCTAACCAACGGCCCGTACGCTTTCGCTATTGTGCTACGCACAGACCACTCGCTGCACCCCTGTTGAAGAACGGCGGGATTTGCTGGACGATTGCACAATTACAACAAAAAGATTGACTATCAGCATACTCTACTTTTTTGATACCAGATCCCTGTATTGTAGCGCGGTCATCAAAGACTTTAGTTCGTCCGGTTTGCTCAGTTGCATTGCGACGATCCATCCTGTGTTATACGGGTCATTTACCAGGGGTTCGATTATCTGCCCCTGAACCATCCACCCTTTTAGGAATTCGTTATTCTGGACGATTGTCCCGCCTACCGGGCTTACGAGGTCAGCGGCCACCTTAAAACCTTCGATGGTGCCAAAAGCGTCACCGTTCACCAGTTTGGTATTGGTTTGGGCTTCAGAAATTTTAAACGGCTCCCCTAAGATCTTTTCGAAAGGGCTGGTGATTCCGAGTATCACTATATCGGTTGCTACGGATTTGATCCACAGGTGATCAATCGAGTATAAGCGGTCGGTTGCCAGTTTACACTCCGTCCCGGGCACATTTATTAGAGGCGGTAATACCGTGGGAGGCACGTACTTGAAACCAGTGGGAACCGTGGTACCCGTAGCAGACGGGGTAGTGGTTGGGATAGAGGTGCTGGGTGTTGGTGTGGTTGAGCTCGAAACAGGTGGGGTTGAAGAGGACGGAACGGGAGTCCCTGAAGTCGTAGGTGTGGAGGTGTTGCTGCCGGTGGTTGCAAGTGGGGGCGTATTCTCAGTAGACTTGCATCCTGCGGCCAGCGCAATGGATGCTACCGCTGCACCACCCGCCGCTATGCCAACCCGTTTAAGAAACTGCCTCCTAGAAAACTTCGTAACGCGCATGTTGGTTCGGTTCCCCGGGATTTTGTTTTTATCTTCCGACATATTCACCATCCTTGACCATCTATCAGGGGCAGAGGACACTTAAAATGAAGCCGTGCCAGTCCCCGCCCCTGCTCAACGGACTCTTATTGGTTAAAAACCGGTTAAGGTTCCTGTTTTGATCTGTGCCAGCAGCCAGAAACCCAATATTATAAGTAAAGTACCCGATATGAAGCGCAGTGGTTTGTCCATTTTTTCCATTAACGATGTGGCTCTACCCATGCCTAAACCGAGCATGACTGCCACCAGCGGGGCCACGAAACCTATGGCAAAGACCACCAGTATGATTGTTCCCTCGAGCACTTTGCCGCGCAGCGCGGCCAGACCCAGCACGATGGGGAGTTGCAGTGGAGAGCAGGCGGCGGCGCACCCTGCGGTTGCCAACCCTACTGTGGCTCCAAGGAACAAAGCACCCAGTGTACCGCTGGGGAGTTTTTCGGTAGCTATCTTAAAATTCGGAAGGCGAACTGGCAGCAAGTCAAGCGCTGAAAGACCGATGAATAAAGCGCCGAAACCGAGGACTTTTTTGAAATAAAACCCGAGCCTCCCCGTCGATTCCATGACGCTCCCGCCCAGGTAAGACATGGCAGCACCCAGTGAAGCCAGCGCGACTACGGAAGAGAAGGTGAACGCGGCAGCTGCGATGAGCAACTGGCGGCGGCTATTGCTTTTACTGGATCCTGTATAGCCCAGGATAACCAGCATGGCGGGTAGCCCGCCGCACGCTGCGGTAGTAGCGGCGGAAGACAACCCGAAAAGGAAGGCCGCTACCAATACCACAAAACCGAATTCTTGGCCTTTGAGGATTGACTGTATCCATGCATCCATGTTTATTAGCCCTCCCTTTTTAGTTACCTGAGAAATTTGCGGGCAAGATACTGGTCGTAAATCTTGTCCTGGGTGATATCCTCGCGCATGGTCATCGCTAAACTGGACGCAGAGTTACCACCAAAAAGTCGCAGGACGACCGTTGGATAGCTAAGTGTTTCATTCGCCGGCAGTGTGAACACGCCCACGTATATCTTGTCCACGGATCGTATTTTATTGGCTGATTGTACCGCGGTAGCAGTGATTGAAGTGTTAAGCGATGCATCCTTGCAAGGGGTAATCACCAGCACGAAGTCATTGTTGGAGGTATAAGCATCCTGGATTTTAGCTATGGATTGGGGCGTTTCACCTGTATAGGTGGGTTTCGGTTTTTGCGAATCGTCTGTACCTTGATGGGTCGCTTCATATTTGACGGAACTGAACGTGGTTAAGCCTGCGGCTATCAGCATGACCGCTATCAAAAATACCGTTTTCCATTTACGCCCGGGTACCACGGGTTTTTGCGGACCTTCGGGTGCGCTATTCTCACTCATTTCGCTACTCCTTTCATCCGGTTATATTTTTTTGAAACTCACTGGTAAAGGGTTAACCGTTCTCCCACATTCCAATATAGCCATAGTCCTAACAGGGCGCGCAGCCTGGGCCGACGCGCTTGGATTGCTTCAGGCGCAGCACATCTTTTTTGGCCGTCTTGTTGGACTGCGTCTCTTTCTTCACTGCCTCGAGCAACTCAGCATGGAACCCGTTATGAGATGTGTCGCGCAATGAGTAAAGAGTGTACAGGCCCTCGGTGCGCATTTCGAGGAAGCCCGCATCATCGAGTATCTTGAGGTTGCGCGAAGCTCTGGTCTGGGAAATCTCGAGCGCCTGCATCACTTCGCAAACACAGCATTCGTGTGCCATGAGCACGTTAAGGATGCGAAGCCGGGTCTCATCGGATAGGGCCTGTGCGGCGCGCGTCAGTTTTTCCATTTATCCTTCTCGATATTCGCTCAAATAGCCTTTAGACCGCGAGTGCTTGTTTCAGTTCTTCGTATTTGAGGTATTTTTGCTGGGAGAAAACCTTGCCATCGATACCGATGATGGGCAAAATGCCGACACCTTTTGTTTTGATCATTTGCAAGATGTCCAGGTGCTGGCGGTATATATCCAGGTTGTGCGACATGTTGGCGCGCTGTATCTGCATCTCCGGGTAGTCTTTTTTTAGCTTTTTGATTGTTTCGCTGAATTCAACCAGGGTCTTGTCTGGTTCAACCCCACAGACTCCGGAATCACAGCACATTGTTCCCTCAAAGACCAGCAGACTGGTATGGTTCATAGTTTTTCACCTCGAGCGTTATTTATCCTAATATGCGCATTATAGCCTATAAATACTATATCACATGAAAGATAAAAGTCAATAGTTTTAATTGAATTGGACATCCTTTTTCAATTTTCCATAAATACGCCTGATATGTTATTATTTTGTAACCAGATCCCTGTAACTTTGTGCGCTCAACGGAGACCTGTTCCATCGGATTCGCCCCAAAGCTGCTCTACACTATGTGTATATGATCCCGGATAACCAAAAAGGATTCCCCTGTACTGAATATATTGTTTTCCTCCATAAGTCGTGTCCTGTTTATATGCTAGATTTTATCGGTAACAGCCTTGTTGAAGAGTTCCGCTGCCCTGAAAGAGCTTCTGACCAGAGGAGCCGATGCGACACCCTTGAACCCCTCTTTTAATCCAATCACCTCGTATTCGGCGAATTCTTCGGGTGTGACAAACCGCACGACAGGGTGGTGACTCGCGGACGGTGCAAGATACTGCCCGAGTGTCAGCAGGTCGCAACCCGATTGTATCAGGTCGCGGATGACAGTTATGACCTCGCTCTGATTCTCACCCAACCCAAGCATTATGCCTGTTTTGGTGATGATATTGGAGTCCATGTCCTTGGCTATTTTCAATACGTCCAGTGAACGCTGGTAGTTAGCCAAAGGTCTTACTCCTGCATACAGGCGCGGCACAGTCTCTATGTTGTGAGAAAAAACGTCCGGACCCGCGTCCATAACAGTCTTGATGGACTGGGTATTTCCCTTGAAGTCCGACACCAGTACTTCTACTATCAGTTCGGGTATCTGGCGGTGTAATGACGTTATGGTATCAGCAAAATGCCCGGCACCGCCGTCCAACAGGTCGTCGCGTGTCACGCAGGTAATTACGACATAACTCAGTCCTAGTTGCCGGACAGCCTCGGTGACATGCTCAGGTTCTTGATGGTCCAGCGGCGGAGGCCCCCCTTTTTTAACAGCACAGAAAGTGCAGTTACGGGTGCATACTTCACCCATAATCATAAAGGTAGCGGTGCCTTGCGAAAAACATTGACCGATGTTAGGGCAATGTGCGCCCTCGCAGACCGTGTGTAGACTTAATCCGTGCAGTAGCCTTTCCACATCGCTGGTTTCCCCGGCCCGTGGAATTTTCTGTTTAAACCATTCGGGCAGTCTCTGGTTCAAGGCATAATCCTTCTGGTATGTTCTTTTGAAGGCGGCGGCCTAGAACCCACCGCTCACCGAGATCGCTTCACCCGTGATATATGAACTATCCTCTCCGGCCAGGAATGCCACCAGAGACGCCACTTCCTCCGGTTTGCCCAGGCGATGCGCAGGGATCTGATTTAGAATAGAGAGCTTATATTTCTCTGGAATGTGCTTGATCATTTTTGTGTCTATCAGCCCCGGTGTTACGGCATTGACCGTGATTCCCTTGGAAGCTACTTCTACGGCCAGAGAGCGTGTGAAACCTATGATACCGGCTTTGGAAGCAGAATAGTTCGCTTTGCCGTGAAAACCTTTGAGCCCGGTGATAGAAGACATATTAATGATGCGACCGTAGTTCTGTTTAATCATATAAGGAAGAAAGGCATGTGTGAAACTAAAAATCGATTTCAGGTTTACGTCGATGACGTTATCCCACTGGTCACGGTTCATTTTGATGAAAAGCTGATCCAGCATTATGCCGGCATTATTAACCAGGATATCTACTTTGGTATATTTTGCAATGACATCATTCGCCACTTTGTCTACTTCGTCGCTATCCAGGATATTACAGTGGTAGGCTTTGGAGCAGGGATACCTTTCTAGCACGTTAGCCGGGTCAGGCTCATTTTCGTTATAGGTGTACAACACAAAAAAATTATCTTTTAACAGGCGTTCTACCACTGCAGTCCCTATACCTCCGTTGCCACCTGTGACGAAGGCTATTCTTTGCATGATAAGTAGTTCCTTAACATATCTTGGTCACTCATCCTGTCCATGAACCCCTAAAATATCGCTAGTCCACCCTGGTGGAAATTATTCCGTTTAACCGGTTTGAGACAACCGCTGCTCAAAACACGTATTTTTGAGTTTCTCTTTGGAAATTTGGAGAAGATCGACTTTGAATACCTTTGAAAACGACTTCCGTACCCGTTGTTTTACTTCTGACATCGATATTTTGTGTCCCAATTCGTTCTCGATTGAGGTGGCTGACTTGCCGGGAAGGCCGCATAGATTGATAACCTTGAAGGTTTCAAGGTCGGGATTCACGTTGAGAGACATGCCGTGCATGCTGATTCCGTGGCTGAGGCGCAATCCGACGGCTCCAATCTGTTTGCCGTTCACCCAGACACCCGGATGTAGCGGAGACCTTTCAGCCGTAATGTTATATTCGCTTAGTAGCTCTAGCCCCATCTCTTCGAGGTCGGCGATATACGCCCGCGCACCCCTTAGTCTCAGGTTCATGATGGGGTGGATGACCAGTTGTCCGGGGCAGTTGAACGTGGCGTCCCCGCCTCTGTCGGAGTCATAGAAGGCTATTCCTTTTTGCCCCAGTTTTTCAGGGGGTTCTAAAACATTCATCATATTGCCGAACTTCCCCATCGTTATTGTTGGTGGATGCTGAAAAATCAGAAGGACGTCATTCATTTTCCCTTCAAACATGAGTTCGATCAACCTGTGCTCAAACTTCATGGCCTCGGGAAAACTGATTAGCCCAAGCTGGCATACAAGGCAGACAGCACGCGGGTGACTTTCCATGTATTATCGTCGCCATTCCAAATCGCCAACAGCTCTTGCCAGATTGGCTTGAATATCAGGGCCATCGCTCAATGGAATATGCGCATTTACGATTTAATTCTGTCCGATACTACATCCGCCTTCATTTTTTGTCAACGCTGACACTCGTATCAAAGACTATATTACCCAGAGCGCGGATATCGCTTAATCCTTCAGGTTCATGGTCGAAAAGAGGGATTCCAAGCAGTTCCACCGGGAATTTTTCCTTTAGCAAAGGCAGATATTTTTCCTGTTGACTGCGGCGGCTGTCGAAGAAGGCATTTTTGCCGTAGCCCTGGGGGATTAGCATATTGACCACGACCAGATTTGTATGTATGCCGACCTGCGCCTTCAGGTCTTCGGAAGCTCTCCATGCTTCAATAATCGGGGTAAAT
>CAZUXO010000239.1:0-5538 GCA_964624325.1 uncultured Dehalococcoidales bacterium | reverse complement strand
CAAAGTCACTCCCAAGCCAACTCTCGATGAGGTACGCGAGGCTGTGGCCGGCCATATCTGCATGTGCGGCAATGTTCACAGGTCAGTCAATGCCATAGTAGGAGGCGTATAAATGTCACTTACAAAACCTTTTGATGTCGTCGGAAAAGCCGAAATCCACGACGTTTCAATGTACAAATCGATAACCGGTCATCTGGACTTCACTGATGACCGCATGCCGGGTGAAAAATGGTACGGGGCCGTCAAGGTCTCCACCATTGCACACGGTTCAGTCAAAACCCTTGACGCATCGGCAGCCTTAAAAGAACCCGGTGTCAAAGGGGTATGGTGGAACGATGTGGCGCCGATTGTGGCTCCTGCCACTGTTGGCGTAAAGGGACCCAACTACATGGACGGCTTCAGCGGGGCTGCAAACATCCTGAGCTACGGTCAGGCCATAGCCGTAGTGGTAGCCGACGACTGGGACACCGCCCGCCGGGCTACGGCACTCATCAAGGTAACTTACGATGTTCTGCCCGTGGTCTACGACCCGGACGAAGCATTGAAATCCAGTTCTCCCCTGAGCGGCAGACAGGCAACCAGCAATGAAACCACCAGCACTTTCTTCCGTCCAGGTTTGGCCGCTGACGGAAAGACAGCTTTATCCGCCCCCGCAGATTTTACCGGGGCAGATGTCACCATCAATACTACCGAGCCCTGGGGACCCACCTTCCAGCACAATCCCTGCCATGTACGACAGGGTCTGGCCTGGATGATTGGCGACGACCTGTACGGATGGGTATCAACACAGAACGGCCTGGGCATCAGGAGCGGCCTGGCCTCGGCGACTGGCCTGCAGCTGCATAAAGTCCACGCCAGAACTCATGCCTGCGGTGGTGGTCATGGTGACGGAGGTTCCGAAACCTACCTTCAGATGGCTGCCCGCTGCTCGATGCAACTCGGCGGCCATGCGGTACTGGTGAGACTAACCCGCGATAACCACAACTCACTCGGCAGCCGCCACTACAACACCAAGGCCACCTTCAAGGTTGGAGCCAAGAAAGACGGCACGCTGGTTGCCTGGAAAGGCGACTGGTACGGCGTCGGCGGAGGCGCCAGCGGCTGCTGGTACGGCCTGCGCACCACCTTCAAGGTCCCTTCGGTTGAATGGGTAGCCCACAACGTGTATTGCAACGTGCCCGGACGCGGCGCCTGGCGCTGTATTTCAGATACTCCCGGAGCTCTGGAATATGATGCCACGCTCGACAAACTGGCGACGCAGCTGGACATGAATCCGTGGGATCTGCGCATGAAGAACATCATGGCCTTCGATGCGCCTGACCAGGATTCCCCTTACCGCGTATGGAGCGGCAAAGGCGTCAACGAGTGTTTCAAACAGGCATA
The DNA here is from genome assembly GCA_964624325.1 of uncultured Dehalococcoidales bacterium. Classification (GTDB taxonomy): domain Bacteria; phylum Chloroflexota; class Dehalococcoidia; order Dehalococcoidales; family UBA1222; genus SURF-27. The sequence goes on along the minus strand of CAZUXO010000239.1, from coordinate 4,155 downwards.
CGCGCAGAGCGGCTACGCCACCAAGTGGCATAAACCGGCCACGGGTAACGTCATGGCTGACGGCAGGCTGCACGGTATCGCCATCACCGGCCATCATGACAGCCACGCCGGCGTAAACGGCACCAGTCGCTACGGCCACATCAGGATGGGCGGCCAGGACAACACCGGCAAATGCATCGTCTACGGAGCAGGCGCCAAGGCCAGCGAAGGACCGCAAACGCAAATGTCTATCTTCGTAGCCGAGGTGCTGGGACTCAAATGGGAAGACATCTCTTTCGACGAATGGGGAAACAGCGACGTCAACTTTGATACCGGCAACCAGGTAGGTTCGGGCCACACCGGTGCCGGCACCAGCTACATCAACACCGCTATGGAAATGCGCAAACGACTGTTCGAGCGCGCCGTCACAATAGCACCCTTAAGCACCGTAACTCCCACCGGCGTCACCAGGGCCACCGCCACGGCGACCGTCACCAATGGTGAGGTTAGCAATATCACCGTTACCAACGGCGGCAGCGGCTACTCCGGTAACCCGTCAATAACCTTCACGGTCCCCACCGGTGCCGCCGGTGCAGGAGCCCTGGCAACTGCTAATGTCGTCAATGGTGTGGTTACCGGTATCGCTGTTACCAACGGTGGTGTCGGTTACTATATAGCTCCCACTGTGAACGTCTCCATCCTCACCCCCAAAGATCTGGACGCCAGGAACAGCGAAATCTTCTTTGTAAAAGACCCGACCCAGAAAGTGACTCACGCAGCTGTGACAACGGGCTGGGATCCTCAGACTATTGTACTCAAAGGCTGGGCTTCCGCCCTGATCAGCCGCAAGGTAGGCGCTGCCAACATCGGCGATGCCTGCAACACCAACGGCGGAGCTGCGGCGTGCGCCGAGGTAGCCGTGGATATCGAGACCGGCCAAGTGGAAGTGCTTAACTTTACGAACGTCGTCGATACCGGCACCACCATCTTCAGACAGGGTGTATTGAAGGAAATGGGATCAGGTTGCGAAATCATGATCAACTATACCTTCTTCTACGGCGACATCTATGACCCGTCCACCGCCGCCATCATGGCCATGGGGCATATGAACTTCAACCACCTGACCGCCATGGACTTCAACCCCAGCAGTTTCAAACTCATCGACGTTGAGTCCGATGATGCCGGAGGCCCCATGGGCGCACACGGCATCGGCGAGCCCTGCGTCACCAATGCCAGCGCCCTCTACTGCGCCGTCTACAACGCCACCGGTAAATGGTTTGACTGGAAAAGTGGCTCCGGAACTCCCGACAAATTGCTAATAGCCCTGGACAAGGCATAGGAGGAAATAACATGTATAAATTTACGCACGTCAATTCAACCGATCTGCCTGGAGCCACCGCGGTTCTCGCCAAGGGTAAAGCCCAGGTTGTTGCCGGAGGTACCGATCTCTTGACCTACATGCGCGGCATGTTTACCCCCAACCCTCCAACAACACTGGTAAATCTGAAGACTGTCGCCGGCCTCTCCTATATCAAAGAAGAAGGCGGCATGCTCAAGATCGGCGCACTCACCACGCTGACCGCCATAGCCACTTCCAGTGTGGTCAAAGCCAACTACAACGTGCTGGCTCAGGCAGCCAGAGCTGTGGGCAGCCTCGAACTGCGCAACGTGGGCACCATCGGCGGCAACATCTGCCAGAAGCTCCGCTGCATGTACTACAGGAAAGAATTCAATGACTTCAACTGCCTGCGAAAGACCACATCGGGGCTGTGCTATGCCCTGATCGGAGTGAACACTTACCACTCCATCTTCGGCGCTCTAGGCGGATGTGTCGCCACCTGCCCGTCAGACACGGCACCGGCTCTGGTAGCACTGAACGCCAACATCGTCACCACCAAGAAGACCTGGAAAGCGGCCGATTTCTTCGGCATCGGCGCAGCCAACTTCAAAGGTGAACAGATCAACCAGATCGACGCTGACGAAGTGGTTACCGAAATACAGGTACCCACCCCGGCGGCCGGCACCAAGAGCAGCTACCTGAAGTTCGCCTTCAGGAAAGCTATTGACTTCCCGCTGGTAAGCGCGGCCGTAGTCGTCACCCAGAGCGGCGGCACGGTTTCTGCAGCCAGCATTGTGCTCGGCGGCGTGTTCAACTCTCCCAGAATCGCCACCGCGGCGCAGGATTCCATCAAGGGTAAGGCCATCGACGCCACTACTGCGGAAGCAGCCGGCGCCGCTGCCACCACCGGTGCGACAGCACTAACCCTCAACAAATACAAAGTCCAGATCGCAAAAGTAATGGTAAAACGCGCCTTACTCGCCTCCAAGTAAGATAATCCTGAGTCGTCTGGAAAGGCCGCCCCTGTCGGGGGCGGCCTTTCCATTTCTCCACACCAAACCCGGAACAGGTTTCAGCGTTCAATATAGTAGTGACCCAGGTTACTGCGAAAATACGAGGAAAAATGTAGTATAATGATAATGGTCCTGAACGGGGGGAACGCATGATTAAACTCAATAGTTTAAAGTTACAGAAGAAACAGATTGCCTTCTTCACTGTTGTACCGCTAATGCTAATTACGGCTTTGGTGAGAGTGCCCGATCCGGTATGCTCGGGAACAGGAACTATATCCAACACGGGGATGAGTCAGGTGGTAGTAGGGGGCGTTTACAGCAACATAAAGAACGTCTATATAAACGACACCTGTTTAAATTACCGAATATACAACGTGGATGTTACCCTGACACTGCAAAACAACAGCGATTCAGTGGACGCGGACGGCTTTGTAAAACTGGTTCTGATTTACAACACCACAGGAAAAGTCATGGATGAACAAGTGGTAGTGGCACAAGTACCTGCTCTTTCCCGGATAACAACCAGCTACAGCATTATGTTTATGACACTGCCCGACGCCCCAATCGCCAGCCGGGTGGATGCGGCCATAATGAAAGGTGTCGTGCCTGACAAAGTGTGCAACGGGTCGGGTACGGTGCCGCTTAACGCCTGGCCATTCTACCGCTCCATGGTAAGCCGCTTAACTGCGACACAACGCATTCATTCGGACTTTCAGCCAAGAGTATTAACAGACAGCGAGCTGGAAGAACTGCTGGGACAAGAGGGCAATACTAACGGGCCCGGGTCAGAAGATATATGGGATGGCACCACTGAGTAGAGTGCCTTTACGCCTCAATATTTAATATGCTATATTTAGGACCTGCTTAATATGGCAGAGCATGTGAGACTGACCAATTGATGGTTGGTTTTTTCGATAATGGCGAAAGCAAATTCCAGTATCAGCGAATTGTTTCCCGTTGATCACTTTGGCATCAAATACTGGCTATTAAATATTTCCTGGAGGACCGATTTGAGCATCTGGATGAAAAAATACAACGAGCTTAAAGAATATATAGCCACCCATGCGGCGATACAAATCAATGAAAGCGTCACTATCATCCCTGAAGAAGACCGCGCCGGATTTTACCAGATCTTTAACGCGGTATGTGCGGAATTTGTCAAGGAATCGTTCCCCGGGTTATTGGAGGATGTAGCGTTATTCAGCAGCAGATTTGAAGAAGCCAGACAAGGAATCACGGCATCTTTGAAAACAATTGAGGTCGTCTCCAATTCCAACTGGTTAACGACTGACCCGGCAAATGGACTGACGCGCAAATTATTTGACACACTGTTTGACCTGCTGGTGAATAAAATCGATGTGGCAAAATTTGAGGAAAAGTGCGCCAGCATTGTCGAAAAATCCTACAAGACAGACTTCGTCAAAGGTTACCAACACTGGGTGTTGATGTCCTTAATACGACTTATGGAGCCTGACAAGGCCTATACCGTGCCCGTGATAACCCAGGCAATTGACCCCGGTCTGACCGAAGCTGAAACACGCCCCGGGTGGTTTACGGAGGACGTACCTGACGTTGTCGCGGCCGAAGTCATCCCGCTGGGTATCAGCGAGTTCACCCCCTTTTTGGTGCCAAAAATCATTCTACATTCCGATTTACTACAAACATTTGCCTCAGTTTGTAATGATTTGCACGATGTCTTCCGCAAAGCCAGGTCTCTGAGTAAAAAAGTTGAATGGTACAAGGTTGAGGATGTCCATCAGGCGTTGCTGGGAACCACAAAATGGCCTGACCTGGCTATATATCTGGGTGACACGTGCGAGGAAC